>NZ_JAVRCI010000003.1:29496-213097 GCF_034530835.1 Nostoc sp. DedQUE12b
GTACCCAAATATCGTGTTGAAGTACCCAAATATCGTGTTGAAGTACCCAAATATCGTGTTGAAGTACCCAAATATCATTTTGAAGTACCCAAATATCATTTTGTAGTACCCAAATATCGTGTTGAAGTACCCAAATATCATTTTGAAGTACCTGAATATCATGTTGGAGTACCCAAATATCATTTTGAAGTACCTGAATATAGCGATCGCTCCAAGTGAGGCGAAGTGCAATCGCCCTTTGAAACCGTTAGCTGTCTTATTCCTAGTCTCCAACGGAAAGATGGTTACAGGAACAAGTGTTTTGCCGATGCCAACTGGCTTGTCATAAGGTTTACAGAAGAACAAGTCTCGTCTCAGCCAGAACGCTGCGCTCAATTTATTGCTGGTGCGATCGCTGGTGTTTATGGAATTGGGATTCCAATGTGTATCTCTGCGTTTACTCCATCAAAATTAAGCGCAAGCGATCTAAACGCACATACCAAGGAAAAGGTTTGTCTTTCATCGTCGCCCATTTTTCTTTGAAGACTTCAGCTTGCAGATGGTAATCTTGAGAGTTCTTGCCAGCCGAATGTAATTTGAGAAATAATGTTATTCTATGAGGTGTTTCACTGGTTTGTACTAACCAGCAGGGAAAGGTATTTTCCTGTGATAAGTCATTGGTAAAAATGAACTGATGGGCACGAATGCCGATGTGGGATAATTCGCTTTTGACTGGTTCAATTACTTGCAGAGTACAACCCCAATCAGTCGCTTTCACCTGTTGCGATGACTGGAGAACAACGCGGGAGAAGTTTTTGCATCCAGTGAGTTGGGCGACACTAACGGTAGCAGGATGCTGGAAAATTTCATGTTTGCTACCATAATGAACAGCTCTGCCATGCTCCAATACCAACAGATTTGGACAAATCCGATAAGCTTCTTCCATATTATGAGTGACAAATAGAGTCACACCTTGGTAATCAGCAAGAGTTTCTGTCATTTGCTGCTCTAATTGACTCCGTAGATGGGTGTCAAGTGCCGAAAACGGTTCATCCAAAAGTAATGCTTCCGGTTGACTTGCCAATGCTCTTGCTAAAGCTACCCGTTGTTGTTGTCCCCCTGAGAGTTGATGAGGATAGCGATCGCCTAATCCCTGCAACTGCATCGCGATTAGTTGCTCCTCAACCTGTACCCGAATACTCCCAGCAGATAGTTTTTTGGGCAAACCGAAAGCAATATTTTGCGCCACATTCATGTGTGGAAACAGGGCATAATTCTGCACTAAAAAACCGATGCGGCGATCGCGGCTGGGTAGATTAATTCCTTGTTCAGAGTCAAACAGAACTCTGCCATTTAAAACTATGCGCCCGGTTGTGGGCGTTTCTATCCCCGCAAGGCATCGCAAAATCATGCTCTTACCTGCTCCAGAACCCCCTAACAATCCCAAGGGTTGCTCATCAGCAGTGAAAGCAACTTTTAAATCAAAGCTAGGAAGTATTTTTTCAATATTGACAAACAATCGCCCAGATTCAAAACTAGAGTTGAACGTATAAAGATTTTCTCCTGCTGCTTCACTTCGGCTACGCTCAGTGACCACCTGCTCCCCGCTCCCTGCTCCCCCCCCCTTTTCCCTCAATTCTTGCCAGAAGTTGGCTGCAATAATTCCAGATAGAGAAATCACCATAATTGCGATCGCCCAAAACCAAGCCTCATTCATTGCTCCCGCTTCCACTGCAAAATAAATCGCCATTGGGATTGTCTGCGTTTGTCCGGGAATGTTACCAGCCAACATCAACGTTGCGCCAAATTCTCCCAAAGCACGGGCAAAAGCTAACATTGTGGCGGCGACAATGCCGGGTAGTGCTAAGGGTAAACTGATGCGCCAAAAGATTGTAGTTTCAGTTGCACCAAGAGTTCTAGCTACTCGCAGCAGATTACCATCTATTTGTTCAAAGGCTCCCAGTGCAGTTTTATACATTAAAGGGAAAGAAACTACCGTGGCTGCGATCGCTGCACCATACCAAGTAAAGACAATGCTGAAGTCAAAAGCCGCCATGAATTTCCCTACAGGGCCATTTTTGCCAAAAAATAGCAGCAATAAGAATCCGACAACTGTGGGCGGTAAAATCAGCGGCGCAATAAAGATACTCTCAACCAACGATTTACCTTTGCCATGATATCCCAGCATCCAATAGGCAGCAGCGATACCCAAAAAGAAGGTGATAAATGTGGCAAGTAATGAAGTTTTGAGTGATATCCAAAGAGGCGATAAATCCAATGGCATAGTTGCGTAGAGAAGAATTAGCTCAACTAATCCCTAATTTACCAACTTTAGCTTTAATGTGTTGGAAAAAGTTGGTAAACTACATTACAATTAAGGTAATCGCAAAAACTAGCCAAACTTTCAACAAAAATCGCGTTCAGTTGGTATCAAGTATCAGAATTCGATACGGTTTGTTATCATTTGATACTTATCTTGAAATCAACTGTTAAAATTATTAGGAATTAGGCACTTCCAAATAAAAAATATCCAATTAACGCTTGTGGGGTGGGCGTCTCGCCTGCCCAGTTTATATAGCGGACAATATGCCCACCCCACAAAATTGGATAATTTATTTCTTGAAGTTCTCTTACCGAAGTGTAAAAATCCTCGCAAACACATCCTGTTAGCAGTATCGAATGCTACCGTCAACAGAAAGTGCATCCCCCTCTTAGCAGCAATCAAAAAAAACGCCAAGACCTTTTCTTAGTATGCGGACTCAAAAGTTTAGGGCAACATTGCATTGCAATCCTCAAGGAATACGATGTTAAAGTCAGTGCCATAGAGGATGTACAGCCAGAACATTGGGAAGTTCCAGAAGTACCTAACTTACTAGAAAAGTTAATCGTAGGAGACTGTCGCCAGCCAAGTGTTTTAGAGCGCGCAGGTATATGTCAGTGTCGTTCAATACTTTTAGTAACCAGAGATGAGCGGATAAATATAGAAGCTGCCTTTGCAGCACGGCGTCTTAATCCGCACGTTCGCTTGATTGTACGTTCTGACAAACAAAATTTCAACAAACTCTTATGGGAAAATCTCGGCAATTTTGTTGCCTTTGAACCTACTCATCTTTCCGCTCATGCCTTTGCTCTGACAGCCCTTGGTTCTGAAGCTATTGGATATTTCACCTTAGAAGGGCAACTGTTGCAAGTGATAAAGCACCAGGTACAACCAAAGGATAGCTGGTGTAATGGCAAGCCAGTACATAGGCTCAATCTCACAACTCGCCGCATCTTGAGTCATAAACCTATTTCATTTAACCCAACCAAAGAATTGTTTGGCTGGAACCCAGAGGCAGAAGTGCAGGTAGGAGACACGCTAGTTTATATTGATGTGGCATACGATTTAGCTTTCTCTGAACAACGTCGGCAATCTCATAACCAAAAGTGGCGGTGGCAAAAGTTTATTCAAGGCATCACAGCGAAAAATCTCAAGGATAAAATAGTGCTATTTTGGCAATCTTACTACCAAAGCCAAAATCAAATCCGGCGAATTGCGACAATCTATGCGATTACTGTACTCATCCTGTGGCTGGTTGGAATAATTCTTTATCGCTTATATTATCCTGACATCAGCATCCAAGAAGCTTTCTATGCGACAGCAATTTTGCTCTTGGGAGGATACGGAGATTTATTTGGCGGTGTTGAGTTTGCAGCGCAATCAAAACCCTCAAATGCTATCCCTTGGTGGCTGCGGTTGTTTAGCCTGGGACTAACATTGACAGGTCAAGCTTTCGTGGGAGTATTATATGCACTGTTGACTGATGCTCTCGTTACTTCAAGATTTCATTTTTTCAATTCCCGCCCTCCCATAGCACAACGCAACCATCTAATAATTATTGGCTTAAATCGCTTGGGACAGAAAGTAGCTGCTCTTTTGCAAGAACTCAACCAGCCGTTAGTAGGAATTCATCCTACCACTCTCGACCAAGAAACTTTACCCGATATGCCCCTTATCGTTGGTAATGCTAGCGAAGCACTCACGAAGGTGAATCTCTCCCAAGCCAAAAGCATCATTTTAGTTGGGGACGATAATATGGAAAATCTGGAAATTGGTTTGATGGCTCATGCAATGAACCCCGCCACTACCTTGATTATCCGCTCTCAAGACCGCCAATTTAGTGATAATGTCGCCCCTCTGTTCCCTTATGCTCAAGTTATATGTGGCGCGGCTTTGGCGGCAGAAGTCTTTGCTTGTGCTGCTTTTGGAGAAAATGTTCTCAGCTTGTTTCACTTGAATGAGCAAATAGTTATGGTGACGGAATACAAGATTGAAGCTGGCGATACGCTGAATGGGTTGCTTTTATCTGAAATAGCTTCTGGCTATAGTGTTGTACCGATTCTCTACCAGAAATATCAGCAAGATAAGTACTCTTTAATGCCCTGGTATGATGTTAAGCTTGATGCTGGCGATCGCTTGATTGTTTTAGCCACAAGCAGTAGTTTGCAGCAAATTGAATGGGGTGAAATGCTGCCTCGTCTTTGGCAAGTGCAGATTGAAAAAGCTCTGACTACAAATGCTATTATGTATGGTGCTGAAGAGATAGTTTTAATTACAGGATGTAGTTCCACTGATGCTAGGCAATGGATGAATAATTTGCCTAGAGTGT
Source organism: Nostoc sp. DedQUE12b (assembly GCF_034530835.1). Taxonomy (NCBI): domain Bacteria; kingdom Bacillati; phylum Cyanobacteriota; class Cyanophyceae; order Nostocales; family Nostocaceae; genus Nostoc; species Nostoc sp. DedQUE12b. The sequence continues at coordinate 34,125 of NZ_JAVRCI010000003.1, forward strand.
TGCCAATACCACTTTATAAACATCAAGCTCAACGTCTCGTGCGCGAGTTAACAAAAGTACAAGTTTTGGCAAATGTTATCTACATTGGGCAACCTTGAATCTTTCGTAACTATAAATCATACAGCAGATTCGATGTTTATGAGGTACAGCAACTGAATCAAATTCAAAGTTTAAAAAGCATCCCAAAAGTTGCTGTACCTCACCTAACTCAAAAGCGCTGTATATTGAATTGAAAACAACTCAAGCACCGACAGTGAGGCGATCGCTGATTTCCATTTCCAGAACTTCTTCAATGCGTTGAATTGTTGCCCAAGACAGTTGTTTACCCGATGCATTAGCGTTTTCTTGTACCTGTGCTGGTTTGCTTGCACCGATGATGACGCTACTAATTTCGGGATTGCGTAAGCACCAAGTAAGCGCCAATTGGCTCAGGCTCAAACCTTCTTCCTCGGCGATGGGCAACAGTCGCTGCACCTTGAGCAACTGCTGCTGATCTAGTTCCCCATTGTTTAAAAACATATTTTGTTTCGGGTCGCTTGCTCGTGAACCTTGGGGTAAGGATTGGCCGGGTTTATATTTACCAGTCAGCAGTCCTTGCGCTAAAGGTGAATAATTGATTATGCCAATCCCTTCTCGACGGCATAGGGGTAACACTTCTTTTTCGATCGTGCGATCGAGCATGTTGTAGCGAGGCTGATCGGATGCGATTGGTGCGAGATTTGCCAACCGGGTCAGGTCGGTCGCATGGGCAAGTTGTCCGGCACTCCATTCAGAAACCCCGTAATAAAGGATTTTCCCCTGTTTAACCAAACTATCAAATGCCATCAAAGTTTCAGCCAGGGGTACAGTCTGGTCATAACGATGTGCCTGATACAGATCAATGTAGTCCAGCCCCAATCGCTTCAGACTGGCATCACATTGCTCAAAAATATGTTTGCGTGATAGTCCGCGATCGTTAGCTCCATTGCCCATTGGGAAATAAACTTTGGTTGCTATAACACAGGATTCACGCGGGTATTGCCGCAGCACGTTACCCACAATTTTTTCAGCTTCTCCTCCAGCATAGACATTTGCCGTGTCAAAAAAATTGATTCCCAAATCATAGGCTTGCTCAATACATTGACGGGCGGTGTCTTCTGCTGTTGCGCTACCATAGGTCAGCCATGACCCTAAACAAATTTCCGAGACCCGAATGCCGTGTTTACCTAACTGCCGATATTCCATAAATCATCTCCTTTTGGTTTTGGCGAAACCTTTATTGACTCGCCCCTGCTGTCAAAACTAATGCTAAAATTCGTATTTCAAACAGGGTGCGAGCAAGCGATCGCGATCGCACCAACATTAATTCTTTAAGCCCACTTTAGAAAACGTTAATGCTTAATTTCTCTTTCATCAGGAAGAAATACCAGTTCATTAATAGGTGAACTTATAATAAAAAATATTGTGATTTCTGTTAACAGTTGGATAATGACCTAACAACATACCACCATGTTCTGGGTCATTGGCTTGGGACAACTTGACAATTTTAGTAACATCCCTGAGGCTAGCACGAGCAATCACGACATCATAGTTGATGTAGCTGCGGCTACTCTATATTGGGCAGAAACTTCAAAACCAAGCAGAGTTGCTTCATTCAATGCAATACCCAATTGCTCAATATCCTCTTGGGTTAATTTCATGGTTATATAGAATTTTTAGCGTTGCTGAATAGAGGTATGAATCAAGCGATTGTCCGGTTAAAGACTAATCATTAAGACCGCAGAGAGGACGGGTTTTTGGTCTTTCTACATAGATTCGGGAATTATAACTAATTAGCCGATCAGAGGATGTTTGAAAAGCGGTTGCAGGATAAGGCGACAAATCAAGCTTGGGACTGGCGAGCTTTTGGCTTTGACTACTCTAAATCTTGAATCTCTTTTAAAGAAAAATACTTAGGTCATCTGCTTGATATTTATCAATCGCAGAAGTTTTCGGTCTACTGAATTTGATTAACTTGTTTGATAATTGAATTTGCCTAAGAACTGAACTTTACTTTTGAAAAATTTTTTCTGTCTTTACAATACTTTTTAATTTCATATTTTCAGTTATCAGATACTTTGGCGATAATGATAATTACTGTATATACTGTGCTTTATCCAAAATCCTTTGTGATCAGAACAAGTCTTTTTAAAACTTAACGACAAAAGTCAGATGGAAAGAAGTGATCAAGAAACTTCTTTGCGCGATAATGGCTATAAAATACGAAAAATTATGTTTTTATAGGCGTTGTAACTGTCTATTTTCATCTCGAAATATTACTGAAGCTATAATCATAATGTTATACATGAATTTGCGTATTATTACGAAATTATCTGCTAATCTACTCTGTAAGCTTTTAGGACAGCCTAGTGTTAGTAATTTAGAAACTCAACTCTATGATAAACAAGTTCAAATTCAGCAGCTAGAAGAGCAAGAAAGGGCGCTTTACCGAGTTATTAGCAAAATTCGAGCTTCTCTTGAGTTAGAAACAATTTTTCGTACAACTACTAAGGAAACTTGCAAGTTACTCCGCGTCGAAAGGATTGCCGTTTATCGTTTCTATGAAAACTGGGGTGGAGAATTTGTCAGCGACTTTGAGTTTGCAGAGACTGGGTGGGATGATGTAGAGACATTAGGAAAAAATACAGTTTGGAATGACTCTTATCTACAACAACATCAAGGTGGACGGTATCGTAATAATGAAACTTTAGTTGTTTCAGATGTCTACACAGCAGGCTTATCTCAATGCCATTTAGAAATTTTAGAACAGTTTCATATTCGAGCTTATGCAACTGCATCAATTTTTGTGGGAAAAAAACTGTGGGGAGTGCTTGCTGCTTATCAGCACTCACAGCCACATGAATGGAAACAATTAGAAATTCAGTTTCTGTCTCAGATTGCAACGCAGTTAGGATTTGCAGTTAAACAAGCAGAATTTTTAGCTCAAGCAGAACAAAAAGCAGCAGAACTGTATAAAGCAAATCAGCAGCAGGATATTCTGTTTAATTTAGTTGCTGAAATTCGTGAATCTCTGAATATAGACACCTTGTTTAAGACTACTGTACGAGAAATTCGTAAGGCTCTCCGTAGCGATCGCGTCAGTATCTTTCGATTTGCTCCGGAATCAAACTATACCTCTGGTGAATTTGTTTCCGAGAATGTATTGCCTGACTACGATTCTACGATCGCCATTAAGGTAAAGGATAATTGTTTTGGTGAAAACTATGCAGTTGCTTATCACCAAGGGCGTATACAGGTATTATCAGATATTTATCAAGCTGGGCTAAAGGATTGCCACATTCAACTGTTAGAGCAATTTCAAATCAAGGCACAAATTGTTGCACCTTTAATGAAAGGAAAAACTTTATGGGGATTACTATGCGTTCATCAGTGCCATTGTTCGCGTGAGTGGAAAAAGTCAGAAATTCAATTTATCCATCAGTTAGCTGCTCAGTTTAATGTAGCTTTAGAACATTCTGAATTACTAGAGCAATTCCGCTCTCAAGCTAATCAACTTGCTCAAGCAAACCATGCTTTAGAAATAGCAAATTATCAGTTAGAAAAACTTAGTAAACTAGATGCTCTAACCCAAATCGCCAACCGTCATTGTTTCGATCAGTTTTTAGATCGGGAATGGGATCGACTAATACTAAATGAAAATTATTTATCTTTAATTATATTTGATATTGACTATTTCAAGGATTATAACGATTCCTATGGACATCTAGCTGGCGATGAATGCTTAATACAAGTTGCTCGTGCAGCACAATCTGTATTAAAGCGTCCTACCGATCTCCTAGCTCGTTACGGCGGTGAAGAATTTGTTGTAATTTTGCCAGATACAAACGAATCAGGTGCGATTAAAGTAACTAAGTTGATTCAAAAATCTATTCAAGAATTAAAGATTCCCCATAAAAAGAAGAATAATTTTCAATATTATGTAACCGTCAGTTTAGGTGTTGCAATTCAAAGACCAACAGAAAAAAGTTCATCTCAAGATTTAATTAACGCCGCCGACAAAGCTTTATATAAAGCTAAAGAACAAGGACGCAATCGGTGGGTTTGTGCTGCAAAACTCTAAGTCGAGTGATAAAAAATTAAAAATACACAACTTTAATTGTGGGCTTGTATCCCACAATAAATAAAGAATTGCTTTATTACAAGCCCACGGCTTAAGCCGTGGGCTTGAATTTTTAATTCGAGTGAAGCAAGTGATAAAGCGATAGGTTGTGATGTTTTTGCTTCACTCCTAACTCACTTTCGGCTTAATGTATGCGATCGCTTGTTTCCAAACGGTGGTTTGCTGACTGTTTTCATCCGCAATAGAGATACACTGTGGATCTTGCCATAAAACCCTTCCTGTGAGTACATCACCAGTCAGCAACTTTAACTCTACTGGCGTTGTTTGTTTAATCAGGTTCTGGACTTGGATAATACTAGGCAAAGTGGTGTCAAATTCAGTAAGCATTTTTAGTAAAGATGAACCTACAAGGCAAAATAAAGAGTAACTAATCCTTGATAATTCATCCTTGAAGAAATGGCAATCGAATTTACTAAGTATCATGGTCTAGGCAATGACTTTATTCTGATTGACAATCGCTCGTCATCAGTGCCTGTAGTGACTCCAGAGCAAGCCATCAAGTTGTGCGATCGCCATTTTGGCATCGGTGCTGATGGTGTAATTTTTGCCCTACCTGGAGAAAATGGCACGGACTACACCATGCGGATTTTTAATTCCGATGGTTCAGAACCAGAAATGTGTGGCAATGGCATTCGCTGTTTAGCTGGCTTTTTAGCAGATTTAGAAGGCGAATCCCGAAATCAAGACTCATATCGCATTCATACTTTGGGTGGTGTAATGACTCCCCAACTCTTATCTAATGGTCAAGTTAAAGTAGATATGGGTTTACCCAGGTTACTCGCTAGCGAAATTCCGACTAATCTTGCACCCGCCCAAGAAAAAGTCATTTCTGTGCCGTTGGAGGTGGCGGGGCAAACTTGGGATGTCACCTGTGTAAATATGGGAAATCCCCACTGCATTACCTTTGTGGAAGATGTCGCAGCAATTGAGCTAGAAATCATCGGCCCGAAATTTGAGCATCACCCAGCTTTCCCCCAACGCATAAATACTGAATTTATTCAAGTGGTACGCCGTGACTATTTGAAAATGCGGGTGTGGGAACGGGGTGCTGGGATTACATTAGCTTGTGGTACTGGTGCTTGTGCTTCCTTGGTAGCTGGAGTGTTAACTGGAAAATGCGATCGCACCGCAACTGTAGAATTACCAGGTGGCCCCTTGCAAATTGAATGGTCAGAAATCGACCAACGAGTTTACATGACAGGCCCGGCCCAAAAGGTATTCACTGGTAAGCTGTAACCAGCTTCTCATTGGCATTACTCAAGTATTTCGAGGTTTGTAGTAAGCACTTTAGTGCTTAAATCAGGACTAAAGTCCTTACTACAAACTTTTTAAGATTCACTTTCTGCTGGAGATTGGATATGGGTATTAACTTTAGATTGTATAGATTCTTTATTAGAAATTGCTAGATATATACCCCCTAAAATCAGAGCCAGCCCTAACAAGTTAAAAATACTCAAGTTTTCCGAGAAAAGTATCCAAGCAAGAATCGCAACAATCACGGGATTGAGTAGTAAGAGTAAAGAGATAAATCCTGATGAAAAATTTTTGAGGCTGTATACAATTAGCCCATGACCCAAGGCTTCGCAAATAGCAGCTAGCGCAAATACTACTAACCACCCCGACAAAGTAACTGGGAAAACTTGTTTTTCCAAGATTAGCACTACTGGTATCATCAATGAAGTTGCGATCGCACAGCGCCACACGAGGATGGTGATAGTTGAAAACTTATTGCTAATCTGCTCGATAAGTAAAAAGTTTGCTGCATAAAATATCGATGATATGAGAGCAACAGCATCACCTGTAAAATTATTATTAGAACGCAATAAATCTTCAAATCCAACAGCGATCGCACCGATTATAGCTAAGAACAGACCAATGATAAATTTGCGCCCAAAAATTTGATTAAAAAATAGCCATCCTCCTAAAGTAGTAAATAACGGATTGAGACTACCTAAGGCATTAGCATTCGCAGCACCAGTCTGAGTTAGCGCCCAAGTCCAAGATAATCGGCCTAATACATGAACTAGACCCACTGCGATTAAAAGCGCTATCTCTTTGATTGGATAAGGCTGCTGTGGTAACACAGGTTGATCATCTGTAATTTTAATACGTGCTTGGTTAATTCCACTCCATAAGCCAAAGATAATAGTCGCTATCCATAAACGATTAAATAATGTAGCAACAGGGCTCATTTCTCTAACAGCGACTTTAATAAATATTGCAGTTGAAGATAAAGCTAATAATGCAATTATTACTGCGATTATCGGCAGGATTTTTGAAGTTTTATCATTTTCTGGTGTTAGGGTTAATTGATTGTCTGCCATTTAGTTTATATTTATAATACGAATCGCCCTTCGGGTGACGCTCCTGCGTCGCTAACGCTGCGCTAACACCAGTCGCCTACAGCGCTGGTTCACCAAGTGCGCCAAGTACGCCAAAGGAGAAGGAGCAATTATTTGGGATTACTCAGGTAATAATGCCATAGAAGTCTTGCCGCAACTGCTCGCCACGGTCGCCAGTGCTGTGTCATTGCTTCTAGTTGCACTGGTGTTGGACGCGTTGCCAAGTTTTTGAGTTTTTGTAGGGCAATTGCGATCGCTAAATCGCCTTTGGGAAAGACATCAGGACGTTGCAGCGCCATTAACAAATAAATATCAACTGTCCAGTCTCCTATACCTTTAAGACGCTTTAACTCAGTTCTGATAGTAGTTTCGTCCATTCTTTCCAGCTTGGTTAGCTCAAGCTGACCAGTTGCAATAGCATTCGCTAACCCACGACAGTATAGAATCTTTTGCCGACTGAATCCAATCGCTCTTAATTGAGCATCATCTAATATCAGAAAATTTTCTGGCGTTAGAGTTATAACAACCCCACATAGTCGCGTAAATACAGCCCTTGCAGCCGCTACGGAAACTTGCTGTTCCAGAATTATGCACAACAACGTTGCAAAACCTGGTTCTCTTTGCCACATCGGTGGTGGCCCCAGTGTTTCTAAAATCCAAGCCAAATCGCTATCAAGATTGGCAAGCACCATTAAACCACGGGTAAGACTTTCTTCAGTCAACGATTCTAGTTCAGGTGTTTGAGTCATCTTTGAGAAATTTCGATTCTTGTGTAAGCAGTTTTTGTTTGCGCTCAATTCCCCAGTGATAACCACCAAGACTGCCATCACTCCGCAGCACCCGATGACACGGTACAATCAGCGCGATTGGATTAGCTCCACAAGCATTACCTACAGCGCGGACTGCCTGGGGTTTGGCAATATTATGGGCAAGATCAGTGTAAGTGCGGGTTTCGCCATAAGGAATTTTTTGTAATGCTTCCCACACCTGTTTTTGAAATGCTGTCCCACGAACATCAAGTGGTAAATCAAGGTGTATTTCACTTCCTGTAATGAAGTTGAGGATTGCTTGTATCCATTCCTTGTGTGTGTGGTCATCACGCATAATGTGCGCTTGGTGAAATTCCTGGTTCAAGATATGTTCAAGCTTGTCTGCTTCATCACCTAGCTTAACGCTGCAAATACCCTTCTCTGTTGTTGCCACAAGCAAATATCCTAGTGGACATGGAGCGATCGCATAAACAATACTGATTGTCTTTCCAGCTTGTTGGTAAGTTTTTGGTGTCATTCCCAGTTGTTTAGGTGCTTTCTCATACACTTGGCTACTTGAACCATATCCCGTGTCGTAAACTGCATGAGCAATTTCTTTGCCTGACTGAAGACGCTGCTTCAATCGTTGGGTACGCAGCGCATCTGCATATTGAAAAGGGGATACGCCAATTATTTGTTTGAATACCTTTTGCAGATAACTGGGACTCATTCCCACTTGAGAGGATAATTCTGAGAGGGTTGGGATGCGATCGCCTTGTGCTTCAATGTATCGACATGCTGCTAAAACTTTGGACTTAGCCGGATTTGAAACTGTTTCAAATTGTGGCTGACAGCGCTTACAAGGTCGAAAACCACCTGCAATTTCAGCCTCTTGTACCGACTGGAAGAAACAAACTTGATTGCGATTTGGCCTGCGACTAGGGCAAATAGGTCGGCAATAAATACCCGTAGAGCGAACACCATAGAAAAACTTACCTTCAAAAGCGGAGTCTCGATTGAGAACTGCTTCCCAGAGTGTTTCTTCTAAAAGTTGTGTTTGTTGTAATTGCATTCATATCTCCTTGAATTTATTGCAAAGTATCCCCACCTTAGAGCGTTCATTATTAATTTTTGGATTTAGGTAAAACTAGATTAAATGTATCGATAAACTATTTTCTATCTGATTGTTGCGATCAAAGTTGATTATCTCAGTTTTTTAATGTACCGCTAAATGGGTGTTCACTACTTGATGAAACCGGGAACCTTAAATTAGCTCAACACAACGGAGTTTTTATGACTGGTGGTATTTACCTGATTCAAGATAATTGAAATGAGGGAAGAAACCTATGAATCAGAATCTATTAGACATTTCCAAAAATTGGCGTTGCATATTTGCGGGATGATTTTGCTAGTTTTGTGGGATGGGCATCTTGCCCGTCCTTTGTATTTCAGGGCGCTCGTGTCACCCACCCTACAAGAATCATCCCTTGATTCAGCAACGCCCAAAAATTAATTATTATCCATAGAGGAGAGGTAGCAGTGCTACATCTTTAAATTATCTTTGCATTCCTTTGCGTTTAAAAAAGCTACGAATTTATGTAAAACTGTACTTAGTATTCAGAAAATGATTGAAACCTTTGCCTCAAGGTGACTCAGCACTCCTAAACTGATTCGCTCTTTGACAAATGGTTCACCCGATTGGGTGAATGCGATCGCAGCATCCAGAACTACTCTGAAAGTAGAGCCACTTTTTTGCTGTTAGTGATCTCGTTGACAGCTAAAAAACTTTCACAATGGCTATGATTACCTTGAATATTATGCCAATTGCTTATATATCAAAGGGTCTAAGAGTGGATGAAATTGTAAAATCACGGCAGAAACCAGATTTTCTACCAGAGAAGATCCCTCTGGTGGAAACAATTGCTGCCAATTTACCGGGGATGGTTTTCCAAATTCTGCAACGGCAGGATGGTTCTATATTTATCCCTTATATTAGTTCTAGTTGTAAATATTTGTATGAATTAGAACCAGAAGCTGTACAAGCAGACTTTCAGGTGTTATATAAACTGATTCATCCACAGGATATAAAAGCTTTTACAGAATCTATTGCTGTTTGTCGTACTACTTTTACACCTTGGCATTGGGAAGGTCGGATCGTTACGCCTAGTGGCAACCTGAAATGGATTCAAGGTACTTCGCAACCAGAATTACAAGAAGATGGCGATTTTCTTTGGCATGGCTTAGTTATAGATATTACAGACCGAAAACAAGCCCAAGAAAAATTGCAAGAGAGTGAGGCACGGTATAAAGCAATTTTGGATGCTATCCCCGATTTGATGTTTCGCATCAGCCGTGATGGCAAGTATCTAGATTTGAAAAGTGAAGGAGCAAATATCACTCTTTCGAGAGCAGAAATAGTTGGAAAAAATCTGCAAGAGTTATTGCCGAGTGATGTTGCAGCCATTAGCCAAGTAGCGATCGCTAAAACTTTAGATTCTGGGATTTTGCAAACTTGTGAATATCAACTAACAACGCATTTGGGAATCAGAAATTATGAGGCGAGGTTGGTAGTTAGTGGCACAGATGAGGTACTAGCAATTGTCCGAGATATCACAGATCGCAAACAAGGGGAAGTCGCCTTACAAAATCTTGCCCAAAAATTTGCTAAAGCTTTTAGTTGCAGCCCCGATTCAATTACCATTAGCACGCTGCAAGAAGGACGCTTTATCGAAGTTAATGACAGTTTTGTGAATCTTTCCGGTTATGGGCGAGATGAGGCAATTGGTAAAACTTCTTTTGAGTTAAATCTTTGGGTAAACGATCACGATCGCTTAAACTTAGTGCAAGAGTTGCAAAGCACGGGAGTTGCTCGTAACTTAGAAATTGATTTTCGGCAAAAATCTGGCGAGATAATTACAACGCTGCTTTCAGCCGAAGTCATCGATTTGAATGGTATTCCTGCCATTTTAGCAGTCCATCACGACATTACAGAACGCAAACAAGTAGAAGCACAATTACGCTTTTGTGCCCAACGCGATCGCTTGTTGGCAGAAACCCTAGTGCGAATTCGGTCTTCGCTTAACTTAGAGGAAATTCTGCAAACCACCGTGAGGGAAGTCAGGCAATTTCTACAAGCAGATCGAGTTTTCATTGGTTTAAATAATGCCAATTTAGGAGTTAGAACTCTTGCCGAATCAGTAGATCCCAAATATCCATCACTCTCAGGTTGGTCTACTAATGATGAAGCTTATCTACAAGAATTAAGAAACTTATTAAAAGATAATCTTGTGCGTGTCGTTGAAGACGTAACGCAAATATCAGCATCTCCCAAAGTAAAAGCACACTGTCAAAAATTCCAAACGAAAGCTAGCTTGGCTGTACCAATTATGCTAGGTGACGAATTATTTGGGGCGCTAATAGCCAATCAATGCTCAGGGCCGCGTCATTGGCAGCCAATAGAAATTGATTTATTACAGCAGATGTCAGAACAGCTAGCGATCGCGATTCAACAAAGCCAGATATGCCAAAAGCTAGCAGAACTCAACACTAATTTAGAACACCAAGTCCAAGAACGGACAGCACAGTTGCAGCAGAAAATGCAAGAAGTTGAAAAATTGCATCGTGTCAAAGATGTTGTTTTACATACAGTTGCCCACGATTTACGAACTTCCGTGATGGGTAACTTGATGGTGTTAAAGAATTTGTTAAATCAGGGAGTGGAGAGCAGCACTTCTTTACGAGAGGCTGCGCTCAGTGACCGGGGGGCAGGGGAGCAGGGGAGCAGGGGAGCAATTACAGCAAGTCTTTCCCCTCTGCCCCCCATCCCCTCTGCCCCTCTGCCTCTTTCCCATGCCCCATGCCCCATTCCCAATACTTCTCTACGAGAGGCTGCGCCAACGACTACGCTCAGTACAAGTGCCCAATCTTCAATTCCAATATCTCGGTCAATCATCGAGCGAATGATTCAGGGCAACGATCGCCAGCTGACGATGATTAACTCATTGCTAGAAATTAATTCTTGTGAAAAACAGGGTCTTGAGATCAAACTCGAACCTGTGCAATTTAGCACCCTACTGGGAGGCACATTCGCTCAGTTGGAACCCATACTGACACAAAATCAAGCAACTCTGAAAAACTTGGTTCCCGCAGACTTACCGTTAGTAATGGCAGATGGGACTCGATTGCAGAAAGTTGTGGCAAATTTAATCGCACATAGCTTGCAAAATAATCCACCAGGATTAAATTTTACCCTGAGTGCCACCGTTGAAGGGGGAATGATTCGCACTCAGATTCAAGATGATGGTGTGGGAATGAGTAAAGTAGAGTGCGATCGCCTCTTCGATCTCCATGTCCGCGATCCTCAAGACTGTTGCTCTACAAGCATTGGCTTAAAAATGTATCTTTGTCGAAAAGTTATTAAGGCGCATGGCGGCGAAATCGGGGTTATAAGTAATCGCAAGCGTGGATTAACTTTCTGGTTTACACTACCTTTGGCAACTTCATCCGCAACAAATCGCCCATAAATCACCAAAAAATGAGAGGGTGTTATTTATGGCAATGTTGAGTAAAGGAAACACCCTCAAGGTATGGGCAAAGTTGCTCGGATGCTAATGGCCACTCCATTGACAACAGTGCAAAGCTGGTGGAGAAAAACCTTTTCTGCACCAACAACAGATGAAATCATTACTCTTTACAGAGTTTGGCGTAACCGCTTTTTGTGGCAAAGATTACGTTTATGGTTATGGCTGGCGCTGATCTGTCTGTTGTCTTTTACTTTGCGAGACATTTACGGACTGTTTTTTCCTTTTGCAGAGTTGCAGCCGCTGCCAGAAGTGCTTATAACTCAACGCCTGGTAATTAATGTTGCAATGCTTGCAAGTATAATTATTTGCTTTGCTTTACATAAAACTAAATTAGGTCGTCATCGCCCAGATTTATTATTTTTAGGGTCTTCTTGGTCACTTAGTTTAGCGTCGCAGTTGTTTGCAAGCATCAGAGGTTTTGCACTACCCGATACCATCGGCTGGTCGCTGTTGTTCTTGAGCCAAGCTGTGTTGATGCCTGTCTGCTGGATTCTTCACTTGCTGACTCAAGTGAGTGTGCTGATTTACTATTTTGGTGTGAATACAGTACTTGGGCTAAAAACACCAATCCCCGACCACCCAGGAATATATAATGTAACGTTCATTTTATACATCTTCTGGTTTTGTACTATATGTGACATCGGTGTTTATCTGTATGATCGCCTGCAACGTTCTGAATTTTACGCTCGTCAAGAACTAGAATCTGCCTACCAAAAACTCAAGGTTGCCGAAGCTAAATATCGCAGCATTTTTGAAAACGCCGTTGAAGGAATTTTTCAAAGCAGCCCCGATGGACATTACATTACGGCAAATCCTGCTTTAGCGAGGATTTATGGCTACTCCTTAGTAGACGAAGTGACTGCAAATTTCACTGATATCGAACAATTGTATGTTGATCCGAACCGCCGAGCAGAATTTGTGCGCCTGATGGAAAAGTATGGCAGCGTTTCCGAGTTCGAGTCCCAAATTTATCGCCGGGATGGGAGTATTGTCTGGATTTCAGAAAAAGCCTACGAAGTCCGTGACGAACAGGGAAAACTGCTTTACTACGAAGGTTTGATTGAAGACATTACTCAGCGCAAGCAAACCGAACAAGAACTACGAGTATTTTTTCATGCAGTTTCCCACGACTTACGCAATCCAGTACTGGGTACTTTAATGGTGCTGAAGAATTTGCTGGCAGGTTCAGAGGAAAATATTATGATTTCCCGCACAATTTTAGAGCGGATGATTCAAAGTAGCGATCGCCAACTGAACTTAATTAATTCGTTGATGGAAACTCATATTAGTGAGGTGCAAGGTATTGTTTTACAACGTCAAGCCGTACAATTACTGGCAGTTGTCGAAGCTGCGATCGCTGATTTAGAGCCATTGCTAGAGCAAAATCAAGCAACCTTGACAAATCTGGTATCCGCAGATTTGCCATTAGTGAATGCCGATCCCACGCAACTATGGCGAGTTTTTTCTAACTTAATTGTTAATGCTCTAAAACATAATCCCCCAGAATTGCTTTTGACAATCAATGCTACCTGTCAAGATGGCATGATTTATTGTACTGTTAGTGATAACGGCGTGGGAATTAGTCAACAACAAAGCGATCGACTTTTTGACCTTTACTTTCGGGGTGCAAGTATCGGCAATTCTGTAAGTTTGGGATTAGGATTGTATCTGTGTAAGCAAATCATCCATGCTCACGGTGGCGAAATCGGTGTGAATAGTGCATTGGATGCAGGTGCAACATTTTGGTTTACATTGCCAGTTATGTAATGGTTGGGTAATTATTTGTGTTCCCTCAATCAAAGAATGGGACAAATAGACTCTTTGTAGAGACGCGATGAATCGCGTCTTTACCCAAGGATGTGTTGCAATCATTAATTGAATTGGTATTATTAAAAGCGAGTTTCTAACTTAACAACGCTAGATCCGGGCGTAGTTGAGCAGCACGACGCAAATAAACATGGCGTAATTTATTTTGGGGTAAAGGTGTATTGAGGTGAATTAACACGCGAATGCAAAGTTCCAGACTACCGACTACTTGCATTTGTTGCACATCTAACAAGGGTACTTCATTCCACCCTGGACGACGACGCGCCACCGCTGCCGGAAATATCGCATCCAAGTCAGAAGTTGCAGAAAAGGTGACACTGACAATTTCGGTAAAATCTAATGAATTGTTTGCTTCTAAAGCGTCTAATAACTCATCTACAGCCTCAGTAATTGCTTCAACTGAATTATGACTTACTGTCGTTGCCCCTCGCAGCCCCCGCATCCGCCATTGTGAAGGTGCTGCTATGTCAAATTGTTGCTCTGTATATTTTGGAAATGTAAGCTTCTTCATATTTTTACCGATTTAAATTTTTGCCTTGGCTTTTTTGGAAGTTTTTGCGATCGCTGGTAATACATTGAAACTTCCCCTGATACCTTTATGATCTGAGCGTTTGCGTCGTAATCTAGAAGCTGCACCCAAAGCACCCAAACCTAACAGACCAACTGTATAAGAACTCTCAGGGATAGAACGATATGTCAAACCAGTCAGTGACAACCTGTATTCTTGAAGAGTTGGATCGTATTTCACGTTATATGCAGTCGGATAGTATCCACTTTTTAAATATTTGGTGGGTAGTTTAAATTGGGTAGTACTATCATTTGGTTCCTTCTCAAGAAAAGCCTCAGCGAGGATGATATTTGTGAAATTTGGTTTACCATCAGAAAATCCATAGCCATAAAAAGAGGTTAATGACTGCGGATTGTTGAATACAGAAATCGCAAGGTCGCCATCATAATAACGCGTTCCATAGCGTGGAACCGCTCTGAGCGGGCTTCCAGGTCTTTCCGGTGTATCTTCTATAAGTGGTATCACCCCCACAGGAAGAGTACCTGCTACTGGTGTTTTCCTCGCCACTGCCCTTTCTTCACCAACACAATTGGGTATTGGGCTACTTGTGTCTGGATTTGGACATATTAAGTCACGTTCTTCAGGGCTAATCTGGAAAAAGTAAAGATCAAAGAGAGGCTGAGTAACTGGGCCACCTGGAGGAAAACCATTTGGTCTATAGTTAACCTCAAAATTATTAAAGGGTGTACTTGCAGCTTGAGATGGCAATGAAAGCTCAGTTGTAATATATTCATTGGTATTGTACGGATTACCAGATCCTGGAGGTAAATCCAGAGCCGCCTTCAAGAAACTTATACCGATATCTAAAGGTTTTCCACTAGTATCATCAAGTGTCACAAAGGAACGAATCGCTCCATTTCCCAATGATTGCGATTGTCCATAAAACACTGCTGCTGAAGCTATATTTGCTGTTCCCAAAGCAATAAATACTGCCCCTAAAGGAGCTAACGATAAGTTTTGTAAATTCATCATATACAGATTCCGCAAATGAATAATTAATTTCAAGTTAATCACAAAATTAAGTTTGGTGAAACAAGGAGCTTAAGCCCCTTGTTCTATGCAATCTGATAGGTAATCGGTATGAAGACTTGCAAACAGATCAGATAAAAGATACAGAATTTGAAAGGGCAACATAGAGCTATCTCGTTTGAATTCAGAGTATCCAAGCTTCTTTGTGTCACGGTGTTTTCTACTGTTGAGACTTTTAACTAATTATCAGTGCAAGTCTTGGATTTTATGGCGCATTACTCAATCTTATTAACCCAACGTTGATAAAATTCTCTAAACTTTAATATTCCGCGATCGTGCTTCACGTAAGCCTTGCCTGCATCTGTGTCCAAGTTATTAAATATTGGGATGTCCTCCTTACCAAATGCAGTTTTACTTTGCCAGCTAAAAAGTAGCAAATAAAGCATATCCAGCCAGAAATTACCAGTTTTCCTAACCATTACCAAAAAATGCGCGGTTGTATTGTTATCAGCAATTGGAGTAGCGCTAAACAGTACCGTCAGCCTCTCCTCAGCATCCGTATAATTGGTTACTCTAGTTCCACCAGACCAAGAATCTACGCGGGCTGTAAAAGCTTTAGCACCTAATCCTAAAGCTTCAGCAACTGGGCCTAGTCGTCCCACATAGCTGGCGAGTGGATATTGAATTAAGGCTCCAAACCAGGCTTCTTCTGGAACAGGCGCTTTCCCCTGTTGTAAGGCATCCCAGGCTTCTTGATTAATAGGTGCTTCTTTCTGTTGTGCTGTATGCTCATCATCAAACAAGGAGAGTTGAATAGAGCCAGAAACTTTTTGACCGTGAAGTGTGATTACATGATAGTAGTCACAAGCGTTTTCAACCAACATTCGTACCGTGGTTTTGGTGTTGTAGACAAAGCGCAAAGGCATATAGTTATGCTTGCCGCTTTCGGCAGATGGACACTCGGGCAAAGGAAACAAAGGAATTTCCGAGCCATACCACACCCAGATATAACCATATCTTTCTGTTGTTGGATAAGTACCCTGACGAGCTGTTGGCGGAATGCGGTCTACTGCGGGTGCGGAAACACATTGTCCTGAGCCATCAAAGCGCCAATGATGAAAAGGACATTGAATACAACCGTCTACTACCGTACCCATTGCCAAACTTGCACCCAAATGTGAACAATAAAGTTCCATAATTACTGGGTGATCGTTTTCATCTCGCCAAGCAACCAGGGATTTACCAAATATCTCAATCGTGATTGGCTTTTTACCTAACTCTTTGGAGAGCATGGCAACATACCAACTAGCAGCAAGATTCGTTACTTTTTGATTTTCTTCTGTTTTTTGTTGAGTTGACTTTGGCTGTTTAACTTTCTCAATTGTGCTAGTCATTTGTATTTCCTTTGCTAGTTATTCATTCTGACTACAGTGCTTTCTTTGATTTGTTTAGACCACACCATGAAGGCATTGTTATTTCTCTCTTTGCCTGAGATCAAAAAATGATGTCTATTTATTTGGAAATCCCTGTAAGGGACTTCCAATGGCTTAACGCAGAGTTAAGACTTTATTTTCTGGCCATCGCTAGCTGGCTGGCTGGGAGAGCAGGAGCAGGGCCTATTGCCACATCACCCCAACGCATCACACTAGCCCCAGCGTTAGATACTGAACCAATGGCGTAAACCAGAACTAAATCGTTTTCTCGAATCTTGCCCATTTCTACACCATGATACAGATTAGTGAGGGGGAGCATAGGCCCAATGTTTGCATAACGATCATGCAAGTTGATTGTCCGATCTTTTTCGATTCCCAATGCGCGGGTGCAGAGGTCTGCATACCAAGCAGTAGGTGTATTGAAAGCAAAAAAGCTAATCTCATCAAGGGTGACACCAGCAGCTTCTAAAGCTCCTGAACAGCACTGCTTTAAAAACTGGGCAGCAGTCTCACTAAGTATCTGTCCTGTACCTTTGGCTGCCCTGATAAACATCCGTGGGTTTCCATGTTCATCTGTAGTCAGTTCACTAAAGAAAGTTCCACAAGTCGAAGCAGTGTTAATAATTTTTGTGCCTAGAACTCCCTGGTTCGGTTTTAGTGCGCTCACCACAAAAGCTCCTGCCCCATCACCTGATAAAAATGCTAGGGTATCGTTTTGGTCAGTAAAAGGAGAGTAGTTAGTGCAGATAACTACTAAAACATTTCGATATTCTCCTGCACGCACTAGCCCAGAGGCAGTTTGGAGTGCAGCTATGGCATTTGAACAGGTAGAATCAATGTTCCATGCAGCACCGTGCAGTCCAAGTTCAGCAGCCAAGAAGGCAGCATTACCAGGTACGACTTGATCAGGAAAGATTGTGGCAACGAGCATCAAATCAATGTCTTCCGAGGAAAGCTTTGCTGCTTTGAGGGCATCTTTAGCTGCACTATAAGATATTGTCAGCGCATTCTCACCGGGCGCAAACACACGTCGCTCTACACTACCGCGAAAGGGGTCAGATAGATAGGGCATCATTTCTTGTTCAAAATCGTTTTGGGGAGTGGACTCAGTTGGTGAAAACACTCTAGATAAGGTTTTTTGCTCAACCCGAGCAACCAATTCAGGGTAATTCTCCCGATAATAATCGTTGGTACGGATGATGCTGGGAAAGCTAACTGCAATTGAACGAATACCTACTGATGGTAAGGTCATGACAAATATCCTTTTGATTTTGTTAATTCTTTACTTCTTTGCTTCTTTGTGAAATTAAACCCTGAATCCGACCACCGATTGGTGCTGGTCTGGTTGGGTCAATAATTACGTCAACAACAAATGGGGCAGGTGAAGCTAGAGCCTTCTCTAATGCCGCTTCTAGGTCGGACTCTCTTTCAACACGAATGCCATCGGCTCCCATACTTCTAGCAAGG
Organism: Nostoc sp. DedQUE12b; assembly: GCF_034530835.1. Taxonomy (NCBI): domain Bacteria; kingdom Bacillati; phylum Cyanobacteriota; class Cyanophyceae; order Nostocales; family Nostocaceae; genus Nostoc; species Nostoc sp. DedQUE12b. The sequence goes on from NZ_JAVRCI010000003.1 coordinate 52,222, forward strand.
TTGACGAAATCAGTCCGGGGAATTTCTGTATCCGCGCCTTTGAGTCCCTGTGCCGAATTTCCTTGATCGCACATATTGTAGCGAGCGTCATTGAGTACAATCCAGACGGCTCGAATTTGATACTTTGCAGCGGTGCTGACTTCACTATTCATCAGCATGGCACCATCCCCAACGATCGCCACGGCTTTACCATTTCGCCCAAAGGCACACCCAACAACGCCTGTCACTAGATGACCCATCGCACCGAAACCATTACTGATGCGGAAACGTCCTTGTTGGATAAATCGTAAGGTGTGAATTGCCCAAGCAAAGGAGTTACCCGATTCTGCCATCACCACGGCATCGCTCTGTTCAACGATCGTCTTCTGAATTGCTTCCATCAATACTTCAGGTCGCACTGCACCTTCTGTAGAAGGTTCGATGGTAATGCATTCTCGATGAGGTAATAAGATACTTGTTGATAAATCAAGTGGTTCTGGCATCTGCTTTAGCAATGCCTTGACAAAAGCGCCTACATCAGACTGGATAGCTAAAGTCTCAGCAGATGGATAGGCGGCTCCAGGTACTTCTGGGTCGATGTCAACATGAATAAATCCGCGTGCAGGAACCATCGCTGGACGCCAGAAGGAAGTGAACTCACTCAGACGTGTTCCCAGCACCAGGACGCGTAGGGGTTGTTGCTCCTGCATATATGTCAAGACAGATGGATGTCCGGCAAAGCCTGTAACACCCAAAAATTGGGAATGATCCTCTGGGAAAATGCCCTTACCACGAGGAGAACACATTACTGCTGCTCCTGTTATTTGAGCTAACTCACGGATTTCCTTAGCAGCATGTCTAGCACCAAAGCCAACCCAAATTGCAAACGGGCCTTCAGACAGTAACTGTACACATTCGGCGATCGCTTCTTCACTGGCAGTTGCAATACTTTGAGAAAACGCTACTCGTGACAGCGGTACTTGACTTAAACTGCTCTGAATGCTTGTTGGAATACTAATATGGGCAACAAAACCTCCTGGTTTTGCTAAACCCTGAGCTAGCCTGCAAGCAATCTCTGGTAGTTCCGCGTCGTTTTCTAAGGTGGTAGCGTAGTGGAACAGTGAACCTGAGGTGAAAATACCCGATATGGGCATTGTATAGGCGCTGGTTTCTTGGATAGCCCAGCGTCCTCGTTGTGGTGCTGGCGTAGAAGCTGAGATGAAAATCACCTTTGCACCTTCCCAGCGTGCTGCAAACATCCCAGTTAGTGCATTAGTCAGACCTGGACCAGTTGTGGTGAACACAACAATTGGACAGTTGTTGGCAAAATAAGACTCGACACCTGCAAAGGCTGCTCCCGCTTCATGACGAAAGTGAAGCACTTGGATAGAGCTGCGTGAGAGCGTCGTCCATAGCGGTGCAATTCCGCCTCCAGAAACACCAAACGCGTGACGTACTCCCAAATTTTCTAACATATTGACCACAGCTTCTGAAACTGTCTGCTGCGATAATTCTGACTGACTAGGCTGTTTATTTAAAGATGGTAGTAAAGGAACTGTATGAGAAGGCGATACAATCACCTTTTTGTTCTTTTGTGTTAGAGATTGTGTGTTCATAATCAATGAATGTGATGAGTATTGTTTTACAGTGAAAGCTATCTTTTACAAAAGTCTAACTTTCTCCAGCAATAGTGAAAAATTTAGCTTTAGCAAGACGTAACTGCTAATTCTTTCTCGCGTAAAACTCGCTTGAGGATTTTCCCAGTTGAGTTCTTGGGAAGTGAATCTACAAATTTAATTGTACGGGGAACTTTGTAGACTGCCATTCTTTCATGGCAGAATTCAACAATTTGTTCTTCTGTAATTGTGTGAGTAGCCTTGAGTACTACTTCAGCCTTAACTATTTCGCCTTTGATTGTGTCAGCAATGCCATATACAGCAACTTCAGCAACTGCTGGATGTTGATAAATGATATTTTCAACTTCAGTAGGATAAACTTTAAATCCTGATAAATTGATCATATCTTTCAAGCGGTCAACAATATAAAAGAATCCATCTTCATCAATGCGACCAATATCGCCAGTATGAAACCAACTATTTTTAATTACTTCCAGGGTTTCAAATGGGCGATTCCAATAACCAAGCATAACGTTTGGCCCTTGAATCACTATTTCTCCTAACTCGCCTAGTTGTACTGGATGACCGTCACTATCAACAATTTTAATTTCCACATTGTCAATTGGTGTACCAATTGAACCGAGTTTATATTTCAAATCGTTGTTATAAGTGGCAAATGGAGATGTTTCTGTCAAACCATAACCTTCATGGATAAAAAATCCATACTTTTCGTGCCACTTTTGAGCAATTTCAACTGGCATGGGTGCTGCTGCTGAAAAGTAATAACGTACACTTTCAAGGTTGTAGTTAGAGGTATCGATATTTAGCAGTTTGATAAATACTGTTGGTACCCCAAAAAACATTGTAATTCGATAATTGCTAATGCCTTGCAAAACTTTCTCAATCTCAAATCGGCGGTACAAAATAATAGTTGCACAAGCGCTTAATCCACTATTGAGAATTGCATTTTGACCAAAGCAATGAAATAAGGGTAGATAAAGCAGTAAGTGATCGCTATTGGTAATTCGATAACAACGGTTGGCAGCATAAACGTTAGAAATTATATTGCCGTGGGAAAGAGTAGCACCTTTAGGAAAACCTGTTGTTCCTGAAGTATAGAGGATACAAGCAGGAGCATGGCGTTCCATCTCTAGTGCAGGTGACTCTGGAGAAGCGTTAGCTATCAGTTGTGCTAAAGTTGTTCCCTTATTGGCTTTCCCTTCCGCAATAAAAATATGTTCCAATTCGGGTAAGTCTGCCTCTGATATCTGCTCGCTTTGGGATTCTGTAGTAATGATGACTTTGGCTGCACAATCGTTGAGAATATAACTGACTTCGGCAGTTTTCAACATAACGTTGACTGAAACAGCTACAGCACCAATTTTGAGAATGCCAAGATAAGAAATTACAAACTCTGGAATATTGGGCAAAAACAAAGCCACGCGATCGCCTTTTTTAACCCCCAATCCTTTTAAACCATTTGCTACTCGCCCTGCTAACTCATCAAGCTGTTTGTAAGTAAAAGATTTGTCTTCAAAAATCAGGGCAATTTTGTTAGGCAATAAGCGATGTCCTCGCTCTACATAATGTGCGATGTTCATAATTGTAAGTAAGTAGGAAGAATATTGTTGAATGCAGTGATGATTGGCCTCTATATGATGCTCTAGGCAATAAAATCATCACTCAAACTACTCAATTTCAGTTGACAACAAGATTGTTAATGGCAGCGACAATTTGACCGCCAGAGGCAATATCAGATGCAATCCGGGCAATATGTAAGTCTAGCCCTTGTTCGTGGTCATTCCAGATGTAAGGGCGATCAGCAGAAGGTGGTTGTTCTACTACATTCCGAATTGCTATATATAAATCTCTCGTAGCAGGTGATAGACAAGCACGGGCGTCATAATGTTTGGCGACTGTATAGGTGCGTAAATCAACTGCTTGTACCCCAAACATGAGTGCGATCGCCATATACTGTTGGAAAATTTCTACAGAGCGTCGGGCTACATTTGCAGAAGCAAAACCTTGACTGTTGATATTTTGATTAAATTGTTCCGCATGGGTAGGGAATCTGTCAGCTATGGAATTGCCGTAAAAGGTCAATAAGGGCATGATAGAGTTTCCGGTTATTTGCAGACCCTTTAACCCCATGTTCACGCTACGTTCACTGTTCCCTACTAGAGATGCTGGCAATCCGTTATTAAATTCTGGTGCTACCAGACAGGCTATTTGTACATCCAAATGTTTAGCTAACAACCCAATGTAGTAACGTAGCTGATCCATACCGATGCTGACATACTGTCCTAAGAAGTTACCTCCGTGATAACTAGCTTGGTTTTCTACATCAATCAGTGGATTATCTGTCGCTGAGTTAATCTCTACTTCAATTTGTTTGCTAATCTGCTCAATACCATCAACAATTGGGCCCATATATTGGGGCAGACAGCGCAGTGAATAACGGTCTTGAATTAAATGCGTACCTCGATAATCGTGAGAACCATCTAACTCTTCCCGAACTAAGGAAGAACCTGCAAGCAAGTTGAGCATTTGGGAAGCAGCCCATTTTTGCCCTGGATGCGGTTTTAACTGATGAATGAATGGGTGGAAGGATTGATTAGTTCCATTCAAACCTTGAAGAGCTAAGGCATGGACCCCCATTGCTAGGGTTAATAAGGTTTTGGTATCGTAAACGCAGTTAGCCGCGATCGCAGTCATCACAGAAGTACCATTCATCATTGCCAACCCTTCTTTCGGAAGTAGTTGCAATGGCTCTAAACCGAGCTTTTTCAATGCTGTGGGAGCATCCATTTCTGTACCGTTAAAATCAACGGTGTAGCTAGGATCTAGACCAATCATTGCCCCAGTAATGTAAGATAGTGGCACCAAATCGCCACTTGCACCGATGGAACCAAATTCATAGACATGGGGTGTAACACCAGCATTCAAAAACTTTTCTAAACGCTGAATCAGTTCTAGACGGATACCAGATGCACCATACAAATGTGAGTTGATTCGCAACAACATCGCAGCGCGGACATCAGCCACTGGTAATCTCTGCCCTGCACCTGATTTGAGAAACCAAACAAGGTTATTCTGCAATAAAGGCGCACACTCAGGCGAGATGACAACATTTGCCATACCGCCAAAGCCACTAGTCACACCATAAATAGCCTGACCAGTTTCAACGGCATGAGAGATATAGCCACGAGAAGCTTGGATTCCTTGTAATACCTTCTGATTATCGGTCACGCGTACCGAAGCATCATGACGGGCGACGCTAACGACTTCATCAATTGTCAGGTTTTTTTCACCGACGATAATTGTTTTGTCTATCTTTCTTAAGAAAGACGGTGAATATTTAGAAGTCTTGCCTGTGCTTAACGATACTGTATTCATCGGAGTTGTTTGGCTCTAAAATTGCAGTTAGTCATACAAATATCTTGTTTGATCGGTTTGATTTGGCGTTGTTGTCAAAGACTGGATTTACTTGCCTTAGCCTAACTGAAACATTTGTATACTTATGAGAGGTAAGGTAAGGTTTTATGCAAAGATGTTGTGTAAAGTCAGCAACGCCACTGATTTAAACTTAGACGAAGCTAGAAACTCGGGTAGAGAGGTTTTGCATTGCAGCTGTGCTATTGCTTTTAGACCAACGACCAAAGAATTTGCTGATGCTAGCTAGTTCTTGCATTAATTCTTCAAATGCTTCCAATGTCAAAGACTGCGGTCCATCAGAAAGTGCTTTGGCTGGGTTGGGGTGTACCTCAATCATCAAAGAATCTGCACCGGCGGCAATAGAGGCTATAGACATAGTTGAAACGAACTCTGATTTACCAGTAGCATGGCTAGGATCAATCATGATCGGTAAGTGAGTCAGGGTTCGCAGTACTGGAATTGCAGATATATCTAAAGTATTGCGGGTATATTGTCGGTCAAAAGTGCGAATTCCTCGTTCGCATAAAATCACATTGGGATTACCTGCTGCCAAAACATACTCGGCTGACATCAACCAATCTTCAATAGTGGCAGCTAGACCCCGCTTCAAGAGTACTGGCTTACCAGTAGCACCAACTTTCTTCAGCAGTGAGAAATTCTGCATATTACGAGCACCAATTTGGATCACATCTGCAACTTCTGCAACCTTGTCTAACTCAGCTGCATCCATCAGTTCTGTAATAATTCCTAAACCGGTAGCTTCTTTAGCTCTTGCGAGTAAACCTAAAGCACTCTCACCGTGGCCTTGAAAAGCGTAAGGAGAAGTACGAGGTTTATATGCACCACCTCGCAGAAACTGCGCTCCTGATGCTTTTACTACGTGCGCTGTTTCAATAATCATTTCTTCATTTTCAACAGAGCAAGGCCCAGCAACTACGACTAAAGGATGGTTTTGACCAAAGGTTACAAGACCATTGGGTGTAGGTACTACTACTTCGCTATGTTCTCCGTAGCGGAATTCTAAAGAAGCGCGTTTAAAGGGCTTTTTCACTCGGATAACTTGTTCGATAAAAGGACTAATGTTTTGAACCTGTCTAGTATCGAGTTCTGCGGTTTCTCCTACTAAACCAATAACTGTTTTGTGCTGACCTTTGCATATTTCTGCTGCAAATTCACGATGACTTATTTCAGTAGCCACGCGCTCAATTTCAGTGGATGGAGTACCCAGTTTCATGACTATAATCATAGTGATTAATTTCCTTTAAAGATTTCAGTTCATGGACTTGTGAAAGTTCTTTGTGTGTGTAAACTTACTGATTGAACCCTCAACTATCAATCGGGCAGCTTGCAAGGTTTTACGCAAGTTCATCAATAGTTTACATTCGGTTACATTTAAACTATTGGCAAAATAGCAAACAATAAAGTGGCATAAAACCTGTAATTACAAGCACCAGGGATATGATTACATTAGCTCTGGGAATGACTTTTTCGTTACGGCTTAGACTAGAACCATCATAAAAAACCGAAGATTAGACGAAATGTATGCTGATGTTTACCCAACTCAAACCACCTAATGGCGATGCCGCAGTTAGTTTTACTCTGGCGCTGACAGCAGAAGAACGCACCCGCAGTCGTCATCGCTTTGAAACTGAAGATGGTAAAGTTGTGTTTTTACATTTACCCAGAGGAACTGTCTTACACGATGGCGATATTCTACAAGAAGAAACTCATAGCAGTTTAATCAGAATTACTGCCAAACCAGAACTAGTAATGACTGCCTTTGCCCAAACACCACTTTTATTATTACGAGCCGCATACCATCTAGGAAATCGCCATGTACCTGTAGAAATTACTCTGACTTATTTACGTTTGTCTTCAGATTCTGTTTTACGCACGATGTTGGAACAACTGGGATTAGAAGTTAAAGAGGAAATGTTACCGTTTCAGCCAGAATTGGGAGCTTATGGACAACAGCATCATGCTCACTGATAGCCATCTTTTGAGTATTTTGCAGCTCGCTAGTCCCGCTTTACCTGTGGGAGCATATAGCTATTCTGAAGGTTTGGAAATACTGGTAGAAAATGGTACGCTCGCTAACCACACACATCTCAAAGATTGGTTAAAAGCAGAGTTGCTCTATGGGGCAATTAGGTTAGAAGCGGCAGTAATGGTACGATCGCAGCAAGCTGTAAAAATAGGTGATGTTGAGTCCCTATGCCGTTGGAATCTGTGGTTATCTGCTGCTAGGGAAACAGAAGAATTACGCGCCTCTAGTTGGCAGATGGGGCGATCGCTCATTCAATTACTTGGTAAGCTAGAACCGCAGATTGTACCTATTGCTAATGCTGTAGGAAATCCTTGCAATTATGCGATCGCTTTTGCCATTGCCATTGCCCATTGGCAAATCAGTATCAACGCCGCATTACTGGGATATCTGCACAGTTGGGCAAGTAATTTGATTACTGCTGGCGTAAAACTTATCCCCCTTGGGCAAACAGCAGGACAGCAATTATTGCTAGATTTGCAACCATTATTTAGCGTTGCGGCGTTAGAAATTCTCGCGTTGGAAGATGATGAACTCGCCTGTTGTAGTTGGGGTTTGTCACTAGCAAGTATGCAGCATGAAACGCAGTATACAAGGTTGTTTAGGAGTTAGTCAAAATAATTCGTAATTCGTAATTCGTAATTATCACAAAGGACAAATGACAAAGGACAAATAACAATGAATGCATTTCGAGTAGGGGTTGCTGGGCCAGTGGGTTCGGGGAAGACGGCTTTGGTGGATGCTTTGTGCAAGGGATTGCGTGAGCAGTATCAGATTGCGGTGGTGACGAATGATATTTATACTCAAGAGGATGCTCAGTTTTTGGTGCGTTCTCAGGCGTTGGCTAGCGATCGCATTTTGGGTGTAGAGACTGGTGGTTGTCCTCACACTGCCATCCGCGAAGATGCTTCGATGAATTTGGCGGCAATTGAACAGTTAGAGGAACGTTTTATCGATTTGGATTTAGTATTTTTAGAAAGTGGGGGCGATAATTTAGCTGCTACCTTTAGTCCAGAATTGGTGGATTTAACGATTTACGTCATAGATGTTGCAGCAGGCGATAAAATTCCCCGCAAAGGTGGCCCTGGTATTACTAAATCTGATTTGTTGGTGATTAACAAAACTGACCTAGCGCCATACGTTGGTGCAGATTTAAGTGTGATGGAACAAGATGCAAAAAAAATGCGCGGTGATAAACCTTTTATTTTTACTAATTTAAAAACTCAATCAGGACTTGCAGATGTGATTAACTTTGTTTGCACAAATATCTGTTGAAAAAGAATTTTATAACCCACCTCCGTGGGTTTTGCCTGTATAGACGCGGTTTATGTTTATGAGCCTTTGAACTCGGCAGTTAATGCTTAATTAATATCATGTCCGCCAAATTATCCATAATAAAAGAACTCCACCCGCAACCCCTCCTCGCTTGCGCGGAGGGGAGACAAAGCATAGCTTTGGCGGGGTGGGGTTCTTCGGGCTTAATAAGTAATCAAGCGAACCTGATATAACTCTTTATCAAAGTCAATTTTTTTAACGTAGACGCTTCGGCTTGCCGCAGGCTACCGCATAGACGCAAAGCCGCTACTCTTTGAGAACGCCAAGGGCGAACCCGCAGGGTAGGACGCATTCGCGCAGCGTCTCGTCAGAGAAGAACGCAAAGAAAGAGAAGGAAGAGAAGAAAGAAATGTTTAACTGAACTGTATTGGTTGATCTGACAATTCAGGTCATCTGGAAAACCTCTTTCTAAATCTCTCTCCTAAAAGGAGAGAGACTTTGAATTTTCCCCCTTCCCGCGACGTGTTGAGAGTTAGGGGGTTAGGTTTTTCGTGCGCTTTTCCACATAACTGAAAAGTCAGATTGGTTTACAACCGCCCTTTGAACTATAAAGCCTTCAGATGACGACTTCGCACCCGTTCAGCACTACCAGTAGGAATCGCAGCAATTAATTTTTGCGTGTATTCTTCTTTGGGTTCTTGGTAAATGCTTTCAGCTGTGCCTTCTTCAACAATTTGACCGCGATTCATGACTAAAATGCGATCGCTCATAAATTTCACCACGCTTAAATCATGAGAAATAAAGATATAGGTAAGCTGAAAGTCTGACTGTAACTCTTTGAGAAGATTTAATACCTGCGCCTGTACTGAAACATCCAGCGCTGAAACTGATTCATCGCAGATGATAAACTTAGGATTTAACGCCAAAGAACGAGCTATACAAATCCGTTGGCGTTGACCGCCAGAAAACTGATGAGGATAGCGGTTAATCGCATCTGCACTCAACCCCACCCGTTCTAAGAGTTCGACTACTCGCTGGCGTCGTTGTTGCTTAGTCTTCCCAACGGCATGAATTAATAATGGTTCCATCACCGCATCCCCAATCCTCATCCGTGGGTCGAGGGAACTAAAAGGATTTTGGAAGACTATTTGCATTTCCCGCCGCAGTTTTTGCAACCGTTCTCCTTTGAGACTAGTAATATCTTGTTTCTCAAAGATAATCTGACCACTCATCGGTTCAATTAATCGCAGCAAGGTTCTGCCAAGGGTCGTTTTACCGCAACCAGATTCTCCCACCAAACCTAGTGTTTCTCCTGGTTTAACATCAAAAGAAACGCCATTAACTGCCATATTGTAGCGTTTTGTCCCACCAAACACCCCGCGCACTGGAAAACCTACTTTCAGGTTGCGGATTTGCAGCAGGGGTTCCAATTCATTGAAGTTTGCCAATCTTGCCGCAATCTCTTCTTTGGTGACTTCTGTGGGTTGTGCAGGTTCTTTCGGCTGAATGACAACTTGTCCGGTTGGCGTCTCTTCTGCACTCATGTAGTCGGAAACAGTGAGTAATTTTTGGGGACGGCGGTCAAGTGTGGGGCGACAAGCTATCAAACCTTTAGTATATGGATGCTTGGGACTGCTGAAAATTTGCCCAGAAGTACCAGATTCGACAACTTTACCTCTATACATCACCGCTACTTGGTCAGCAATTTCTGAAATTAGCCCCAAGTCGTGGGTGATAAAAATCATTGCCATGTCACGGCTTTGCTGCAATTCTCGCATTAACTCCAAAATAGTCGCTTGCACTGTCACATCTAAAGCTGTGGTTGGTTCATCGGCAATTAAGATCAATGGATTACAAGAAATTGCCATTGCAATCATTACCCGTTGCAACTGACCCCCAGAAAGTTCATGAGGGTAGCGTTCCAGCATGGCTTCTTTGTGTTCTTTAACCAACTGTGCCAACTTTGGCCCATCTGGTTTAGATAAATTGGCGTTGGTTTGATGCCAAGTTTCGATATACTGCTGCTGGATATCCTCATCGCTAGGTAGAAGTTTAACCTCTTGCAGACCTGCGATCGCAATTTGTCGTGCTTGGGCTGCTGACACACTTTGATGCCGCATAATCGCTTCTGTTAGCTGAAACCCAATGTTATAAACCGGATTAAGCGAACTCATCGGTTCTTGAAAAATCATGGCGATGTCGCCACCCCGGTGTAACTGCATTTGCTCAGGAGGCAATTTTACCAAATCGATGGCGTTAGCATTCTCCTGCGGACGAAACCAGATTTCACCGCCAGTCACTATGCCAGGAGTTTGCAACAAACCCATCACAGCTAAGGCTGTCACCGATTTACCACTCCCCGATTCTCCTACTATTCCTAGAGTTTCACCTCGATGCAGCGTAAAGGAAATACCATCCAAAGCTCTGACAGTGTTGCCATCACCGGGAAATTCAACTTGGAGATTGCGAACCTCTAGGACAGTTTCTCTCATAGGAGTTGGGTAGGAAATTCTAACTTAAAATTATTTGGATTTTAACAATAGTTTTAATCTATTATGTGGATAAATTTGGTTTTTATACTCCCTGGCAGTTTTCACTGCTTAAACTTTAACCACAATTGACATCACATACTTCCACAATATACATGCATTTGCGATGTAGCACTGCTTGCGATCGCCTACAGATGCAACTTACAGTTAGCCATTATCTGCCGAAGTGCGAGACTTTATCTATCTTTATAAGCAATAACCAACAGTTGAGGAGCATCAAAACCACCCTGAAGTACAACGTCGTGTATAATCTGCCATCCCTTTCGAGTAAACAACAATTCCCAAAATGATGGGCTGGATTCTGAGTATAGTTGTCTCCAGTAAAGCAACTCACGACGAGTCAAAAAACACTGATCGCAACGGTAATAATCTACACAAAAACCTGTTGTTTCCAGAAGCGTAAATATTTGCTCGTGAGTGAAGGCATGAAGGTGGTATGGATCAAAATGACGCGTTTCACCTAGTGGTACAGACATTATCAATATACCATTGCTGGTTAAATAATTACTGAGTTGTTTTAAAAAATAGGTCGGATTTTTTAAATGTTCTATCGTCTCAAAGGAGATAACAACGTCAAAAGGCTCTGAACACTCAAATTGCTCTGCATCAGCACAAATGAACTCTATTCCGGGTATTTGGTAGTGTTTGTTCGCATATTCCACAATCTGTGAGCATATATCGACTCCAACTACACTGCTTGCGCCTGCCACACGAAGCATTTGGCTACCATATCCACTGCCACATGCTATATCTAAAACTCTTTTTCCCAAGACATACTTAGTTGCAGTTTCGTAGCGTCCAAGATGTAGCTCCACGATCTTGCGACTCGCTGAATCTTTAGCCATGCGCTTGGGAATCAAGCGTTCCCAAGTTACAGTCAGGTTATCCAAAGCTTCAACTGAACTGCTAACAAAGTTACTCATATAATTTGCGGTTGACAAAGCGCTAGTGTTTTGTTTTGATAGTTTTCAATTATACATAGCTGTAAGTAACCCTAACCTTTACTAGAACCAGATAAATGCAGAATTAGTATCAGCGATGCCTCACGAAAAAACGCAAAGCGTCAACGCAGACAAAAAAATAGCACATCCCAAAGGATGGCTATTTATAGAAATTGTCTAATCGTAATGTTAGTTAGCAAATTGAATACACGCTCAACTACCAAGTTTAAAACGGAATATCATCTGGATCTGGTTCTTGCTCTTTCACTGCTGGATAAGTGGTTCGCTCATAATTTGTGGGTTGGGGTACGGGTTCGTAACTTGTCGCTTGGGTCGTAACACCAACAGGATTTGTCCCTGGGGTAGGCGCTGAACGTGGTGAATCGTAACTGGGAACCTCTTTCTGTGCAGGACGAGATGCTGATGGTTGTCGTGGAGCGGTTTCAGTAAATGATGGAGTTGCGGTTGCTGAGGGAGATGGATCGGTATCAAAACTACCTCCAACAGATTGAATTTGTTGTACTGTCAATTCAGCGCGTTTTTCTTTAAAACCTTCTTGACGATCAACAGTATTCATCGTTAAACGTCCTACCAAGATGACGCGATCGCCTTGGTGGTAATTTTGCTGAATTTCTGTAGCTAAATTCCCCCAGCCGACAACCTTCAATGTGGCTGGCGGATCTTCGGGTTTTTGGGAGTTGGGAAACTGCACTAGCATTTCCGTGACTCCCAAATTATCCGCTGTATAACGGAGTTGTGGCTCGTTAATAATTTCCGCCATCAAAACGCAGCTGTTCATTAAAATTACTCCTGACTGCAAAAAGTATTGATTGAAAAAGAGGGGTTTTTCTATGTAGTGCCAATTAATATCTAGATAGGTTTAATTTTTTGCATTTTTTAATAATGTTTGAACAACTTTTCTACATCCATTTTGAGAATAGAATTCAAGAGTCAGAAGAACACTTGATGAATGAATATATCAATCATACTAAAATCCTTATCAATTCTGACTTCTGACTCATTTCGGCTACGCTCGACGACTACCTGGGTGCTGAATTCTTTTTAGTCATTTCTAGCATAAAAGCCAAGCGCTCGCTTTGAACAGCATTGTGTATGCCGCCCGCCACCTTCGCTTGACTAAATGAGCATTGAATTCTGCATGGAGTAGTATAATTGTACCACCCATTGATCAAATAGAAAAAATTCTTGGCAAACATTAAGCCTTGATGTGAACTGGAAAAACACCCAAGGCAATCAACCTGGCTGGAAGGTCGCGCAAGATGGGTAAGCGCAAAAACCCAGGTGGTACAAAGGTGCGATTTGAGGTGAGAACCGGGGCCAATACACGTTTTTGGATAAAAGTTTGAAACGCCTGAATGATGCGTGTGGGCAACTCACGTTGACGCTGTACTTTTGCTAGGTCGCTAAGTTGTACTTGTCCGTTTTTGAGCGGTTTGCTGAGTACATTCGCTGCGACTACAGCATCTTGAATCGCGTAGTTAATGCCTACTCCACCAACAGGGGACATTATATGAGCGGCATCACCTATGAGTAAGAGTCCTGGACGATACCAGTGTTTGACGCGGCTAGACTCGACTGAGAGAAAAGCTATTTGTGACCAATCATGTAAATTTTGGATGCGTTGCTGGAATTCTGGTACTACTTCAACAACAGATTTTTTTAATTCCTCCAAACCCGCAGCCCGTAGTTGTTGATAGCCTCCCTTGGGGATGACATCGGCAACTTGCCACTCATCACCACGGTCAAGCATGGCGATTAGCTTACCTTGACCAAAGCGCCCCATTCCCCCTTCAGGGTCTTCTGGCTGACGCGGTAGGCGAAACCAGAGGACATCCATTGGCGGCGAAGTTTCGATGGATTCAAACTCACCCAGGTGGCGTAAACGTGAGTGGCGACCGTCTGCACCAACTGTCACTATTGCCCGGATTTCATGCCAACCACCGCCTCCCCGATAGCGGACACCTTGAATTACGCCATTTTCCATAATTAATTCCTGCACATTCGCACCCATTACCAGATGGAAACTAGGATATTTTTGTGCTTCTTGGGTGATGAACTCCAGAAATTTCACCTGGGGAAGCATTGTAATGTAGGGATAATGAGTTTTCAGATGACTAAAATCTGCGAATGTGACAGTATCTTGAGGAGTTTGAATACTAATTTGGCGCATTTTGGTATGGGGGAGTTTTAGCAAGCGATCGCTTAATCCCAATTCCTCCATAATTTCCATCACCGATGGATGAATCGTATCGCCGCGAAAATCGCGATCGAAGTCTTTGTGTGCTTCCAGCAGCATCACCGAAATGCCTTGACGCGCTAACAACAGCGCCAATACTGCTCCTGCCGGGCCTCCACCCACAATGCAACAATCTGTGGTTTGTCGGTCTACAATGTCATGGACAGGATTAACGCTTGGGTCTTGGGAAAGATTTTTAGGTACATCGGTAGTCATAACAACACCTCCTGATAGCCCTAAAATTCACGATAGTTTGTTTTTGATGGCGCAAGCTGTTTTTTTAACTTTTCGTATTTACCCTGAAGGTGTATTATGATGGGCGCTAAACTGTCATTGGTCATTAGTCCTTTGTCCAATGCCCCATACTTTGACTTCGCGGTAGTTGAGCGCAGTCGAAACTCAGTACAAGTTGCCCAATCCCCAAATTAGTTGTGTCCCAAGTTGTTTTAGAAAACGTTTATAAAAGTTTTTCCCCGCGTAAAGGGGAAAGTGTTAGCTCACAAACCCAATCTCCCCTCACCTCTGGGGAGAAAATTGATGAAGGGCAAGAGCGCGCGGGAAGTATCAACGTCTTGCGGCGGATTAACCTGACGATCGCAGATGGCGAATTTATGGTGCTGGTAGGCCCTTCTGGTTGTGGTAAAAGCACTCTGCTGCGATTAATCGCCGGGTTAGAAGTGATGACTGGCGGTAATATCTGGATAGGCGATCGCTTGATCAATGACCTACCACCCAAAGAACGCGACATCGCAATGGTGTTTCAAAATTACGCCCTTTATCCCCACATGACGGTGTATGACAACATCGCCTTTGGGCTGCGCCGCAGGGGAAGCAGAGGAGCAGCACTTCGGCTACGCTCAGTGACCGAGGAGCAGGGGAGCAGAGGAGAAAATACTTCCTCGTCTCAATATCTTCAGGCGTGGGCAGAAAATCTCTTTGTAGGGACGACAAGAAAGTTACCTAAAGGACTGCGCTACACTTCTGACAAAGAACGGGCGGTCGATGAACAGGTGCGTAGTGTGGCTCAACTGTTGCAAATCGAAACATTGCTGAATCGCTTACCCAAACAGCTTTCTGGGGGGCAAAGACAACGGGTTGCATTGGGAAGAGCGATCGCGCGTGACCCCCAAGTATTCTTAATGGATGAACCGCTTTCTAACTTAGATGCCAAACTGCGGGCGGAAACCCGCGCCCAAATTGTCAAATTGCAGCGTCAATTGGGGACAACGACAATTTACGTTACCCACGACCAAACAGAAGCGATGACAATGGGCGATCGTATTGCGATTATGTCTGAGGGTAAAATTCAACAAGTTGCTTCTCCCTTAGAACTTTACAACCGCCCAGCCAATCTTTTTGTAGCAGAATTCATTGGTTCACCACCGATGAATTTTATTCCTGTAGAATTTCATGCCCCGCAGTTGATTACTCGTTCCCAGTTTCGTTTCACCCTCCCAGAAGTTTGGGGGAAAGCTTTACAAAAATATGATGGGAAAACTCTAATTTTAGGCATTCGTCCAGAACACTTTAACTTGAGTATGCCTGCAACCAAAAATCTACCAGTGCAAGTAGATTTGGTAGAGAATCTTGGCAATGATTCCTTTCTCGCTGTTAAGATTGCCGAACCAGGATCTAAACCTGGTACTACAGCGAATTACCTACAAGTGCGAATACCACCAGACCGATTTGTACAACCTGGTGAGCAACTTTGGTTATCGCTAACCCCAGAGAAAATTCACTTTTTTGATCCAGAAACCGAGTTAGCAATATTTCCCTAATACTATCCGCGCCTAATTGGTAAATCAAAATTTCCATGCTCTTTTGAGAGGAACTTCAATCTCTTCAGCCCGCCATGCAGCGTAGGCGTAGCCTGTCGTAGACATCGCTTTCTTTGTGGAGATTTATGAAAGCGATCGCACCTGGTTTTTCGCGTCGGTTTTACCCCACCCTAACCCTCCCCTTGTGAAGGGGAGGGAACCGGAAATCTCATTTCCTCCCTTTATAAGGGGGGATTAAGGGGGGTGATACGACTTGTCTGTACACTATAGTCCGAGTAGTGACGCGATCGCTATATCCTAGTTTTAAGTCGCGCTGTGGCCGTGGCATAAGAAGAATTTGTTATCCTCTAATTCTCTTCATAATATCTAGCACCCCATTACACCCAAAATTTCACCAGTGCGTAGCCGTAAGGCTGTCGTCAGACATCGCACTCTCAAAGTTACTAATTTGTAAAACTGCTAAAAGATAGTGCAGATACTTCTAGCAGATGCGGATGATGGTGTTGCCAAAAACTCAAAATTTGTTCGCCAACTTTTTGAGGATAGAAGTAGTGAAAAAAATGATATCCTTCTGGGCATTCCCAAAGCTTATCTTCTGGCTTCAACCAATTTAACCAATCATGCAATACAGTTGAGTTGACTACCGGATCGCTCTTGCTACCACATACCATCATTGGCATAGAAACTCCACCCTTGGGTAAATAAACCAACTTAAATAAAGAGTGTGATGATGGAGATTGTTCTAAATCTTTATCTAAGGCAGCTACTAACTTTTTAGTAGTATGAGGTGGTTGATTTCCAAAAAGACTGCGAACGGTGCTTGCTAAAACTAGCTCGCGGCTGATGCTAAAAAGTTGTCGTTGAAAGTAATAATGAGCTTGCCAATTGTTTGCAGGTTGAGCTGCTACAGCTAGCAGAGTGAGCGATCGCACTTTTTGCGGAAATCGCCGCGCAAAGGTTAAGGCGATCGCACCACCCATACCATGCCCTGCTAAATGCACGGGGCGATCGCACCATTCTAAAAACTCATACAGCAATTCCACAGCTTGATCTATGGAACTGGCTTCATCTTTAGTTTGCTGATATTCCCACTGGGCGACGTTTATATGCCCAGATAAATATTCAAGTAATGGTTTATCAAAACGCTGCAAAACAGGACTGGCACTTAACCACAAAACATCAAATGAATCAGACATAAATACCTATAACTTCTAAATTATCAATTTCAATAAAGGCGCACAGCTAGCCGTGCGCCCCTAATCTCTACAAACCAAATTCTGTTTTCAACTGAGCAACCCAAGTTTTAATTCGCTCGTCTGTTAAATCAGATTGACTACCTTCATCGAGTGCCAATCCGACAAACTTGCCATTTTTCAAAGCTCTAGAATTCTCAAATTCATAACCCTCAGTTGGCCAGTAACCAACTGTTTTACCACCTCGCTGGGAAATTTTTTCTTCTAGGATTCCCATTGCATCCTGGAAATTATCAGCATAGCCATATTGGTCTCCATCACCAAAATAGGCAACCAACTTACCACTAAAATCTATTTCATCCAGATCCGAGTAAAAGCCTTCCCAATCGCTCTGAAGTTGACCAATATCCCAAGTGGGAGAACCAATAATCAGCAAGTCATACTCATCAAAAGTGGTAGTATCCGCCTCGTAAATGGGATGTAATGTTACAAGATCGCCACCAAATTCATCCCGAATTTTTTCAGCATCAGATTCAGTGTTGCCAGTTTGAGTACCATAAAACAAACCAATTTTTTTTGACATATTGACACCTGATAAATAAATAGTTGTGTGTTCTGCTGAAAAGTCGCCCTGAGAGGTTGGTTAATCCAAGGTTTCCTGCTTATCAAGGCATCGACTCCAGTGTTGGAACAGCCACGCAAGTCAAAAGCGTTATCTTTTCAGAAAGTTTGCAAATAGCTGAAATACACCACCTAGTTAATGAGTATTAGTCTCAATAACTCTGAAGATATACTACCAGACCTATTGAGAGTCTTTTTCATTTATTTTAGTTAACTTTTGTAAAGTATTTCAGAAAACAAACCCGAAACTAGACGAGGCAGCAATAACTCTCGTACCTTAATTGGTCAGAAACCTCGCACTTAATCTAATAGAAGTAGTGACAATACAGTTCAGTTAAGCAAAGCGTAACCCAACAAAGCTCAGGAAATGTTGCAACCTATACAGTTTAAGATTTGTGGCGTTAACCCAAGCGTATTGGTATTTAATCAAGAAAATTGATAATATAATGCGATCGCTGCTCAAAATATCGATAATGCTTGTAGAGACGCGATAAATCGCGTCTTACGATATCCTCACAAAACATCCCTATAATTACTGGTTTCAAAAATCACTTCGGTAAAGGAACCTAGAAGGAGTAAGTTTTTTGTGCATTTATGAAATTAATCCAAATACTAAAACTAGCCGTAATTCCGGTTTTGACTGTATTTAGCTTTGTGTCTACATCAAATACAGCACTAGCTGACTATTTAAATAGTCAGGGTTCAGGAGGTAATTACCGTTACGAATTATGGTCTACAGATGATAATCATTACTATTTGAAAATTTGGCGATATGAAGCAAATCCAGAAAGTGATCCATATACAACAACTCAAGGATTTGCTTCTACTAGAGAAGCTTTAATTTATTTTGATTGCAATTATGCTGAGAAAAATTTACCAGAATGTTCTCAATGATAATTTGGAACCCCCTCAAGATAATTCGTAATTGTTAATTCGTAGTTCGTAATTAAAGAATTCAATTACGAATTACGAATTATGTTAGCGTAGCCCATTACGAATTAAACTTCGGCTGGTTGATATTCTTGTTGTCTTTCCACAAATGACTGAACACGGGTGCGGTAGTTTCTCACAGTCTCATCTACCCATTCGCGATCGTTGCTATTGGCATACAAATGCACCAGTGGTTCGCTGGCATCTGGTAAAACTAATAGCCAACTGTCATCGTAGGGTTGACAAATTTTTACCCCATCGATTAATTCTAGGTTTTGGGCTGGGTGAGTTTCCACTAAGTAACGCATTAAAGCACCCTTAGCTGTCCACGGGCAGCGAATTGTATAACTTTTGTGAATTACACGGGGCAATTCTGACCGCGCAGCAGCAAGCGATCGCTCCTGGATAGTCAACATCTCAATTATCTTCGCAATGCAGAACATGGAATCAAATCCCGGATGCAGTTGCGGGAAAATAAAACCAGTATCTCCACTACCTCCTAATACTACATTCGGATTCTTTTGACAAGCTTCCATTAAAGCTGTGGGGTTGGCTTTGGTGCGAATCACTCTACCATCGTGGCGACGGGCGACTTGTTCAATAGCGCTGGAAGCATGAACTGGCACTACTACCGTTCCTCTGGGGTTAGCCGTTAATATCATGTCTACCATCAGTGCTGTTAACATTTCCCCACGAATTGGGTAGCCTGATTCATCAACTAAAATTAGTTGTTCTCCATTAGCGGATACTTGCACTCCAAAGTTAGCTTTTAATGCTTCCACTACATGACCTAACTGAGTCAGCAGTCCTTCTCTGTCAGTGATTGACATCGCCGTTTTATTGACACTGGCATTCAGTACGACTGCATCAGCACCAAATTTATCCAACATTTGGGGTAAAACTGCCCCTGATACCGCATAAACATAATCAATCACCACTTTTGCGCGACTGTTGCGGAGCGTATGAACATGCAATAGTTTCTCAAAAGCAGTGCAGTAGCGATCCATGACTTGGCTAGGATAAGATACATCGCCAATTTCATGAATTAGCGCCCGCCGCATATCTTCCTTAAAATAAGCCCCTTCAATTTTCTTTTCTAGGGCTTTGGTGATATTAATACCCTTGGCATCCATAAATTCAATCAGAATGTAGTCAGGGCGATCGGGATGTACCCGGACGTGGATACCACCAGCTACCGACATTGTGGGTATAACTGTGCGGGCGATGGGGATAGCTGTGGCATCGAGATTTTGAATATCAATACCTACAGACATCAAACCAGCAATCAGCGATCGCGTCACCATTCGAGAGACATTACGCTGGTCACGGGAAACCGTTACCTTAGAACCAGGTTTCAAAGTAGAACCGTAAGCAGCTCCCAATTTCACCGCGAATTCTGGGGTGATGTCGATATTAGCTAATCCTTGAACACCACGTTGACCGAATAAATTTCGTTGGGCGGTGTTCCCCCAAATCAAGTTAATGTTTAAAACTGCCCCTGACTCAATCTTTTTGCTGGGCCAAACGCGCACACCAGGGCTAATTTGGGCTTCTTCTCCCACCGTGGAAAGCGAACCCACAACAGCAGCTTCTAATACATGGGCGCGGCGATCTACACGAGTGCCACGGGAAATTACACAAGCAGAAAGATGTGCTTCATCGCCAACGAATGCCCCATTCCACACTATGGGACGTTTGAGATTGGCATCAGCGCCAATAGTGACATTATCCCCAATTACGGTTCCTGCCTCAATCTGTACTCTTGCCCCAATGCGGCAATTGTCACCAATCACTACTGGGGTTTCAATCACAGCCGTCTGGTCAATATAAGTATTTTGGCCTACCCATAATTCATGGGAAACTTCTTTGTAGGCAAAATCTAATTGCACTTTCCGATCTAAGGCATCATATTGAGCCTCACGATAGGCATCTAAGTGACCGACATCACACCAGTAACCCTGAGCTATGTAACCATACATTGGCTCATCTTTTGCTAATAGTAAGGGGAATAAGTCTTTGGAAAAGTCACATTCAATGTTTGCTGGCAGATATTCTAAAACTTCTGGTTCGAGAATGTAAGTGCCAGTGTTGACGGTATCGGAAAAAATTTCACTACTAGAGGGTTTTTCTAAAAATCGCCGAATTCGTCTTTCCTCATCGGTAATCACCACCCCAAACTCAATCGGGTTGGGAACTCTGGTTAAAATCAAAGTAGCTTTTGACTTATTTTGTTTGTGAAATGCGATCGCCCCCGTCAGGTCAAAATCTGTTATGCTATCACCGCTAATGACTAAAAAGGTTTCATCAAGAAGTTCGGCAATATTTTTTACACAGCCTGCTGTACCCAAAGGCTGATCTTCTTCGACAGCATAAGTCATCTGGACACCAAAATCGCTGCCATCTTGAAAGTAGTCTCGCAAAACATCAGGTAAATAATGCAATGTTGCAATAACTTCTGTAACTTGATGTCGTTTGAGGAGATTGATAATATGTTCGGCAATTGGTCGATTTAGAATCGGCACCATCGGTTTGGGCAGATCGCAAGTTAACGGGCGAAGACGCGTTCCCGAACCCCCTGCCATCAGTACTGCACGCATAAATCCTCCTTAATTAGTTACAGCTTTCGCTGCTTGAAAACGTGTCAGATATATTTTGTTCTTCTTTCTCTAGTCTCCTATGGATATTGATATTTGAGGAACTTCCACAAGATGCATTACCGCAAGGCGGAAGTCAAAAGTCAAAAGTTTTGTACAAGGCTTTTGCAAGTTTTAAAATGGTAGCTTGATTTTTGCCGCGCTGTACTAGATTGGGTATCGGGCATGGGAAAGAGGCAGAGGGGCAAAGGGGATGGGGGCAGAAAGGAAATACTTGCTGTAATTGCTCCCCTGCTCCTCTGCTCCTCTGCTCCCCTACTTCCCCTGCCCTCTTTCCTCCAGTTCCCAGCTTATTGGCAATGATAAAGTTCATATTCGTAGCCGTCTACGCTAGGCATTGATTTAGTATCAGATATAGCGCATGTTTTCACGGTTTCTGCTACGGGTGCGTGAAAGTTTACCAGCCACAAGTCAAAAGGTCGTGGTAATTTTTTTAAAGTATTTTCTAGAGCAATGGTGGAAGCATTCGGATCTTGGTTTTGATGAGCAAGGAGAAACCGGGGATTTTGGAGTGAATTGGCAAGTTTAATCTCCCTAGCAACTCCCATCATTTCGCCAGTGTGTACATAAGTTTTGTGGGTGGTGGCAATCAGTACTGGTGTTGGGGATGTTTGTTGAATTAGTTGCACAAACACGTCAGGGCGATAATATTTTTGATAGCCGAGATTGCAGATTACTGTAACTGCACTGAAAAATCCCATTAACCAAATTAACATTACGGCTTTTTTCCCGTTTATTCCCCATTTACCTATGCTTGTTATCCCATTTTTCCCTTGCTCTGTTTCCATCCATTCTTGGGGAGGATGCCAACAAACTGCGAGACTTGCGCCTAGTAAAACAACGATCGCGGGAAAGTAAACAAAGTTATATCTAGCACCCCTAGTTAGGTCAATACCCAAAAAGTACGTAAAGATAAAGAATAAAGTGATCGCACTGATAACTACTCCCGCAAGCACCTGAATCATCATTCGGCTTTTTGGGTGCTGTAGTTGAATTTTAATCCCACGCAGCAAAATTGGTACTGCCCAAATAAAGAAAGTCAGCATCACCACTCCAGAAGGAATCACAACCAAAGCTTGAGAAGATTCGACTGGTAATAGGGAAATCATTGCAATCAATGTTCCTAAAGCTTGAAAAATGGGACTTAACCAATCTAGTCCAACGCGCGAACCTCGAATCCACTCGGTCAAAGCACCACGATTTTCATTCTCTAGCCAGGTTGGTATCCAAATTAAACCCGCCACACAAGTACCTATAGCAACGGCATAGATGCGTCGCCAGGGAGGAGAAAAGAGGAGAGAAAATTTGCTGCTAGTAGTCTGGCAAGTCAACTTTGCAGGGTGAGGGCTGGGGAAAGGGGAAAGGGGAAAGGGGAAAGGATTTAAAACCTTTCCCCCTTCGCCCTTATCCTTTACCCTGCCAAGTTCACTTGGCGAACTACTAGTTTGCAATTGAAACAAAGCCAGACAAATCAAAACTACAGCTTCTGTGCAAAGGGTAAGGGTGAAAAAATAATGAGTAGCAATACCTAAAGCATTAATTCCTATCCAGAAAAGCGCTATCCATATAGGTAAAGGTGTGCGGTTTTGAATATGACGTGTGGCAGTTACTAAGCAGGTGAGCGAACCAATTACCCATAAGATTGCTAAAGTGTAATGACGCGCTTCTTGTGCTAAAAATACGCCATAAGGTGATACTGCCATCATGGCAGCAGTCAAGTGTCCTACTAATGACGAACGAAACGCGACTCTACCTAACACGTAAACACACGGGATGGAGGCAGCGCCGATTATCGCTGGTAGCAATCGCGCCCCAAACAGCGATATTAATCCTCCATCGCTAGGAAATAATTTCATCCACAGGTAAGCCAGCACAAAATACAGTGGTGGATGACTATCTTGTGTAGCTAAGTTATGAATAACATCACCAATACTAGCCGCTGGGTTTGGTTGCAGTGGTTGTAATAGGATATCAGGTGCGATCGCTTGATCGAGGGGAACTGATAAAAAAGTATTCCCCAAGCTAAACACCAAGGTGGCAAACTCATCAGTCCAAGGAGGCTTTGCAGTCAAGTTGGTGAGGCGCAAGCTGATGCCGACGATGAACCAGATTAAGATCAGCAAGAGATGAACCCAGGAAGGAGGAAGGCGATGCCAATTATGCCAATGCTTGCGTTGTGAGCCAGAGTTTTTATCTGCCAGATGCAGGAAATGGGTAGCAGATGCAGGTAGCAACGAGATAATTTGTTTGTAAAAATAAAATGCACCTTGGAAAATAACTCTCATTGCTGGACCTCACACTCATGGATTTGTAGATTTGACGTTTGAGATTTAAGTTCGTTCTAAAATCTAAAAACAAAAATCTAAAGCTCAAATCCCTCGTTGTGATTATTTCACGTCTGTGACGCGCCAGCTAAGTTTCAAATTAATCCAGAAATTCCAGATGGTAGCAACTGCGATCGCTATCAACTTAGCTAAATACTGATTTATTTCCAAGACATTATAGAGAAAGTTAATTATTAAAGCTTGTAATATAACTCCTGCTAAACAGACCGCGCTGAACTTTAAGAATCGCTTGAAACGTTGATGCAAAGCACGTTGACCCTGAGAAATATCACTAAAAGTCCATACATCATTCCAGAGAAAATTATTTACAATTGCCACTCCGGCCGAAAGAATCGTACTGCGAGTTAAACCTAAATGAATTACAGTACGCAGCAAGTGAAACACCGTTAAATCCACAAACACACCACTAAAGCCAACAAACCCAAAACGGACAAATCGACCGACGGGAAAATTGACTTTTCTACTCAATCGTCCTACTTGCCCAGTGGAAAGACGCAATCGCACTAAGTGGTGGATGTAATCTATATATTGCTTCCATGTCACTTTACTCTCGCCCTCTTTGCGTTCGCAAAAGACATACCCAACCTCGGCAACTTGGTCTACTTTTCCCCGACCAATGACTTCTAGGAGAATTTTATATCCAACTGGATTGAGTGTTACACCTGCGATCGCACTCCGGCGCACCATAAAATAACCACTCATCGGGTCAGAAACTCTGCCCAATACTCCCGGTAAGATCACCAAGCCTAACAACTGAGCGCCACGAGACAAGAAACGCCTAACAAAACTCCAGCTACTAACACCGCCTCCTTCTACATGACGGCTAGCAACTGCCAAGTCTGCTCCTTGCTCAATATTACGCAACAGTTGTATTAGTATCTCTGGTGGATGCTGTAAATCTCCATCAATCACCCCCAACACACTCCCCCTAGCTGCTTGCCACCCACGAATCACCGCTGAGGACAGTCCCCGTTCGTGTTGGCGTCGCATCACCCGCAACTGGGGGTATTCTGTCATCAAAGATTGCGCTATCTCCCAGGTTCGGTCTGGGCTATCATCATCTACTACTATTAGTTCATAGTTTCCTGTAATAGATTCATCCAGTAATTGACTCAATATGATGACTACATTCTTGATGTTGTCGCGCTCTTTATAAGTAGGAATTACTAGAGAAAGATGAATAGAATTATCATCTGTACCCGCGGGGTTGGGGGGCAACTCTGAAATCTTTAGTGGCCCAGTTGATACTGTTAACAGCGAGTTCGATGAGTTTGTTTTCATATTCCAAATTGCAAAACGAGGGTGTGTAAAGTCTGGGGAAAATAGAATCAAACATCTGGTAACTTTATTGACCGAACCTAGTTACTTAAAAGTTGAGGAATCCTTTCGTTACAGTTAGTTGTCCTGAAAGTTTAGTAATTTCCGCACTTCGATTCCCACTATTTTCCTAAATTTCATCTAAATTTCACATCTTACCCCTTGTTTTTATGATATTATACGGAAAATTACGTATTTTTTAGCCAAATGTCCTGTACTTTTAAGTAAACTAAGTCAGCAAATATACAGTTTATTCAGCATATCTTTATAATTTTTTAATGATACTACAGGGAATATTAATCTAATATAGAGTATCGAAAATTTTGTTAATGTGCTTATAGATTATTGTTTTTACAGCAAGGTTAAGAATAAAGTGCAAATGCTGATTACATAAGCTTGTTACACGCGTAAAAACTTATTTTTTGATGCAACAAGGATTGAATTAGTTAAACACTACAAAACAAAAAAAAATAAAAATATTCTTTTGAGAAATACTTCTAGCTACTTCTTAACTGTAAAAGAGCTAGAAATTTCTATTTTATTTTTGAAAAAACGAACTACTCCATAAGGGTAAGAGGCAGTGAATGTTTCTTTATTACTTGTTTTTAGGAGTAATTTGATGAACCAAATGAGACTAGATATGTACAGTCTCGTTTTGGAAGATTTGTCAAGATTTAGCAATATAAAAAATTAAGATTAACAAAAATTAATATGTTACTAAATAAGTATACTATTTAGTAGACACTGGATTGAAAATATGTCAAAAGTAACATTATAAAATCCCCCAATAGGGCATTGCAAAAAAGAGAAAAATTTTGTTTGTTATTAAAATGATGGCGTAGTTTTATTGCTTGTTTTGAGTAAATGAACCTCTAAAAATACAGGGTAGATCATGCATATTCCTGATGGATTTGTTTCTATTCCGGTGGCTGGAGCTACTGGTTTAGCGAGTGCGGCAGCACTGTTTGTTGCCTTCGGGCGATCGCAAGAAGCTTTTGGTATTCGTCGTGCCCCGATATTGGGACTAACCACTGCCTTCATTTTTGCTGCCCAGATGATCAATTTTCCAGTAGCAGGAGGTACTAGTGGTCACTTGTTAGGGGGAACCTTAGCTGCGATCGTTTTGGGCAGTCCTTGGGCAGGAACCTTGTGTATCGCCACAGTTTTAATTATTCAAGCTGTGTTATTTGCTGATGGTGGTATTACTGCCTTGGGAGCAAATATTTTGAATATGGGAGTGATTGGTGTTTGGGTAGGCTGGGTTTTAACCGAAACCTTGCAACGGTTGTTTGGCGGATCTAAAGGGCGCTTACCTTTGGCTGCTGGTATAGCAGCGGGTGTAAGTGTAGTGGTAGCTGCGATCGCTTGTGCCATTGAATTAGCCCTCTCAGGAACTGCACCGGTAGCCATAGTTTTACCAGCCATGACTGGTGTGCATATTTTGATTGGTATTGGCGAAGGAATGATTACTGGGGGTGTGCTAACTTATCTGGCCACCGCCAGACCAGATTTGTTACCAGGCGAACAGCACGAGTTTCGCGGTTGGTCAGTGCCCATCGTCAGTATTTTCTTGATTGCGGGAGTGTTGTCACTCTTTGCTTCAGCATGGCCCGATGGTTTGGAGAAAGTTGCCGAAAATACTGGCTTCATTGACTTAGCTGAGAAAGTACGGATAATTGTGCCGACTCCCTTAGCTGACTATGGAATTGAGGGTTTGGGACCAATTGGCACTAGTATCGCTGGACTGGTGGGAGCTGCGGTTTGCTTTGCTGTTGCCTTTGGAATTGCCAAGGTAGTGAAGCCGAAGAATGCTTAAACTTTCCTTACCGCTACGCTTGCAACTGTCTCTAGTGATTGTGGTGGGAGCAGCTTTATTAAAGCATCATGCCTGGTATGGACTAAGTGTATATGGCGCGATCGCACTTTTATGGGCTTGCTTCTTGCGCGTACCAATTCGCCAATTGGGAGGATTACTCGGCACAGAATTGATTTTTTTGTCATTGCTAGCATTGCCCTTGGGATGGGAGCGAGCCAGTTTTTTGCTAGTTCGTTCGCTAGTTTGTCTGGTGACGATGAATAGTTTTTTGTTAACCTTACCGCCCCATAGTTTCGGCATTGCCCTTAAAACATTACCAGTACCAGCACCTTTAAAGGAAAACTTGTTATTAGCTGGGCAATATATGGAAATTTTGCTCTCAGAAGTAACGCGAATGCGGCGCAGCGCCCAACTACGAGGTCTGAATGGAACTACGGGATGGTTGCGCTATGCCAGTGCAGCCATGATTGGAGCTTTGTATCTCCGTAGTCTAGATCGAGCAGAGCGAGTCTATGCGGCAATGGTAGCTCGTGGTTACAACGGACAATTACCCATAGATTCTACCCTCAGACCAAAAGAACGTTTTGCCCTGTTACTAGCTTGGGCGATCGCTGCTAGTGTAACCCTAACTTCTTACAAAATTTAACCCACTCCCTACTAGAGACGCGACTAATCGTGTCTCTACCTAAGACGCGATTAATCGCCTCTCTACTCCCTTACATATTGAGTTTGTAAATTTTGAAATCATTAACTTCTAATCCCCAATTATCAACCCATAACCCCCATGCAGCTGTAGTCGAGGTTGAGAACCTGGTGTATTCATATTCTCGCCAGGAGCCAGTATTACAGGAAATATCTTTTACCTTGAACAAAGGCGATCGCGTTGCATTGATGGGAGCAACAGGTTCTGGAAAAAGCACCTTGTTGGAGAACTTAATCGGCTTAAAACAACCACAAACAGGAAAAATTACCATTAATGGCATCCCTGTAGAACCGCAAACTTTACCCCAAGTGCGTCGTCAAATTGGCTTTAGCTTCCAAGACGCCAACGACCAACTATTTATGCCCACCATCTTAGAAGATATTACCTTTGGGCCACGTAACTATGGGATGTCAGCAGCAGAGGCTAGCGATCGCGCCCGCCAGTTATTAGCTGATTTTGGTCTAGAAGCCTACGCCAATCGTTCCGCCCACGAACTTTCTGGTGGACAAAGACGCCTAGCCGCCCTAGCCTCGATTTTAGCCCTAGAACCAACAATTCTAATTTTGGATGAGCCGACTAACGGTCTCGATCCAGCATGGCGTCGTCATTTGGGGCAAGTATTATTAAAGTTACCCGTGCAAGCGATTTTAATTGCTTCCCACGATCTAAATTGGTTAGGCAGAGTTACTCAACGCGCTTTGGTACTGTCTGGTGGCCGTATTCAAATAGACAGCGATATTCAAGCACTGTTACAAGATGGTACTACTTTAGACCAGTTGGGTTTGCCGATAGATTGGTGATTTAGGCATGGGGCATTGGGCAGGGGAGCAGGGGAGCAGGGGAGCAGGGGAGCAGGGGAGAAATTACAGTAAGTTTTTCCCCTCTGCCCCTCGCTCACTGAGCGTAGCCGTACCCCTCCAGGGAAGCAAGCTACGCGCAACGTCTCGTAGAGAAGTGCCGCCCCTTTTCCCCTCTGCCCCTCTGCCCCCCTGCCTCTTCTGCCCAATCCTCCCATTTCCCCGTAATATTGGATACTATATTGTGGGTTGAATTGCTGTTGGGGTGTTAATGTCTGTTTTACGTAAATATACTGTTCTTGCTCCTGTGAGTCTAAGTATTGCTTTGTTAGTTGCTAGTTGCAGTGACAATAAAGTTTCCCAGTGCCAACGACTGATTCGAGTTGTGAATGCTGGAACTTCTCTAATTGATAAAAGTAAAGGAACGCAAGTGATAACTAGCATACAGCTATCTAAAGATTTAGACTTTGTGACTAAATCCATTGGAGAACTGAAGCTAAAAGATCCGAAGCTGAAAGAATTTCAAAGCGGTTTTGTGAAGATTTTTCAAAATCTTAGTCAAGCGATCGCCAAAGCAGGTAAGGCGCTTGGTGCAACCAAGACAGCACAAGCCTCAGAATCTGGAAGAGCAAAAATCCAAAAGGCTAGAGCCGAAATTGATTCAGCACTGACAACAGCTACAACTTTTGGCAAACAGTCAGATACATTAGTGAATCAGATGAATAAGTATTGTAGCGAGCCAGAATAATCTATCCTATCTGGGGCATTGGGCGTTAGGAGTGCTGAGTGCTGAGTGCTGAGTGCTGAGTTAGGAGTTAAGAGTTAATAGTTAGGAGTTTTGTTTATCTTCTTATCTCCTTGTCCCCTCATTTCCTGCCCCTCTGCTCCCCTGCTTTCCCTTAACACTCTGATTCAGGGTAACTTTTATCACTTTTTTTTCAAAAATTTTCCTGATATACACCAACTTTATCTGTCAAAAGAAGTATTGGTGCAAGTCAAATGAAATACCAGGAGTGATATGAGTCTACTGATGGCGAGTGTGCTGACAACAGTGCCAATATCTGCGGTCAATTTACCAGAAAAGTCCGTAATTCTGCCAGAAAATCCGGTGCAGCAGTCAACACAGGATAATTTATCTCAAGTTGTCTCACCTGCTGAAATTACACCACCTGAATTCGTGCAACCAGATATAACCACCTCGTCAGCGATAAAAAGTAAGTACGAGAATATACTTAGAAAAAGTAGAGACAAAATTCAATTCATCAGTTCACCTAACTTACCTGAATTAAAAGATACTCAATCTGTAACAGAAGCTGTACAGAACCAGGAAAGTACAGAAGAATTTTCCCAATCTCCTCATCCTCCAGACTCAGACAACCCAATGTCTCAAGTCACCTCAGTATCGCAACTCCAGGATGTGCAACCCTCCGACTGGTCTTTTGGTGCTTTGCAGTCTTTAGTAGAACGCTATGGCTGCATTGCAGGATACGCTGATGGAACTTATCTAGGGAATCGTAGCATCAGCCGTTATGAATTTGCGGCTGGTTTAAGTGCTTGTTTGGAGAAGATTAACGATGCGATGCCTGCGGTGGTCACTGAGCCTGTCCTGAGCGTAGCCGTTGGCGCAGCCTCTCGTAGAGAAGGGCGCAGCCGAAGTGCGGGCTACGCCTACGCTAACAATAAAATTAATACTGTTAATAATGAAGATTTAATCTTGCTGCAAAGATTGCAAGGCGAGTTCAAATCAGAGTTGCAGCAATTACAGCAGCGCGTCGAAGTTGTGGAAAAGCAGACTAGTGAATTACAAGGAAATCGGTTTTCCACAACAACCAGATTATTTGGTCAAGCCATTTTTAGCGTTCAAGGAACCAATAGCCCCGATGTCGATTTGTTTCCTAGAGATGGAGTACCTGAACGCCAGGGAAAAACTAATCTGACTTTTACAAGTAGCGCCCAACTAACCTTAGCAACTTCATTTACAGGGCGAGATTTGCTACTAACAGGTCTGGCTGCGGGTAATTTGGGTTCTAATGCATCGTTGTTATCTACCAATATGGGGCGCTTGGGTTTCGAGTCAAATACAGACAACAATCTAGTTGTTAGTGACTTATCTTATCGATTTCTGGCCTCGGAGAACTTGGGAATTGTTGTAGGTACGGCGGGAGTCAACCCGATTAACACCTTTCGCGGTATTAGCCCTTTAGAAGGTTCTAGCGATGGTGCAATTTCTCTATTTGGTCAGCGCAACCCGATTTTAAGTATTGGTAACGGCAGTGGTGGTATAGGCTTTGACTGGCAGATTAGCGATCGCATCAGTTTGCAAGGCGTTTATAGTGCAGAAATACCCAATTTTCCTAGCGACACCAAGCAGGGCGGACTATTTGGCGGTAGATATACTGCTGGCGCTCAGTTAAGTTTAGCACCCACAAATAATATCGATGTCGGCGTACATTATCTTTATTCCCACTCCCCAGATGGCTTACTGGGAGGTGGTACTGGCGATTCTCAACTGATTTCACCTTTTGCAGATCCTACAGCTTTCGATA
Organism: Nostoc sp. DedQUE12b; assembly: GCF_034530835.1. Taxonomy (NCBI): domain Bacteria; kingdom Bacillati; phylum Cyanobacteriota; class Cyanophyceae; order Nostocales; family Nostocaceae; genus Nostoc; species Nostoc sp. DedQUE12b. The sequence goes on from NZ_JAVRCI010000003.1 coordinate 83,018, forward strand.
CCCAAGCCATTGGCGCTACCGTTGCTTGGCGAATTAACCCTAACTTGCATTTGGGCGGTTGGGGTGGCTTTACTTCCTCCAAACCATCTAACCTTTCTGGAAGTGTAGAAACTACTAACTGGATGGTGTTCGCGGCTTTTCCTAATTTGTTGCGTCCTGGGAATTTAGGAGGCGTTCTCGTTGGACAACCACCCAAAATTACTTCCAGTACTTTAGCCGACGGCTTCAATTTTCCCAACTTTTCTGATGGGGGGACAGCAGGTGGACGTAGTGACACATCAATTCACGTAGAAGTTTTTTACCGCGCCCAACTGAGCGACAATATCGCCTTGACTCCAGGCTTATTCGTTATTTTCAATCCCGATCACAATGCCGCTAACGATGCATTAATCGTTGGGACATTAAGAGCAAGTTTCCGGTTTTAATTTTGTACTGATGTAAACGTAACAAAATACGCTATTTTAATACTGAATTTATCAGTATTAGATGCTTTCACGATCCATTAGGAGCAAGGAAAAGTCATGCGTAAACCTACGCGTATTTTTTTTATATGTGATTAAAGGAGCAAATTTTTCATGAAATTAAATTCATCAGTTCAGTTGGGTTGTGTTCTTGTTAGCAGCAGCAGTTTAGCCGCAGTCTTCATCGGTTTAGGTGGAACAAGTGCTTCTGCTCAATTCACAATTCAAAGTACTGGCACATTATCAGGTACTATCCAACTCCCCAGAAATAATCCCAATTTTAATCAAAGCACTACTCGCATTGATACAGACGATACGGGGACTTACTCGCGGAACTTAGGAACTAAAAACAATCCTAATTACGTTCCTATATACAAGTCAGACTATGTGCAGGTACAAACACGCTCTGATGGTAGTCTGCATTATTTTGTTGACTTTAAAGGCATTCCGATTGTCTCCTTTAATGGCGTTCTGACTTCTCCAATTCTTTCTGGCGGTGAGTTGACACCCTATAAATACCAAGGACAATTGGCAGGAACTACATTTCAAGGAGTAGTTCAGGATGAATTTAATCTCACCAAAGCCTTATACACTGGTATTGTCACCGATCCAAACACTGGAAACCAGTATCAGGGCACTTTTGAAGTGAGTGGATATGGAGTCCGATATAGCGATCGCAATGGTAGCGCCACCCCCACAGTCTTTGATTTCAAATCCGATCTCCCAGGTTCGCCAAAGGTAACATCTTTGGAAATGACTAACGCACCCCTGGCAAGAATACAAATTAAAGTACCTGCAACTGCAACTCTCATAACTCCTACACCAACTACCGGTAGTGTTAGTACACCCACTCCCCCACCAGTAATTAGCAGTGGTAGTACACCCACTCCCCCACCAGTAATTAGCGGTGGTAGTACACCCATTCCTCCATCAGTAATTGATAGTAGTGCGATCGCCCCTACACCTGTAGTTAGTGGTGGTGCGATCGCCCCTACACCTGTAGTTAGTGGTGGTAGTGCGATCGCTCCTGCATCTGTAGTTAGTGGTGGTAGTGCGATCGCTTCCTCGACACCTACAACCTATACATCTGGATCTAATTCTCCATCACTTTCTACTACACCTAATATGGAATTCAGTAGCGGTAATTCCCTAGAGGTCAATCAAATAGTTGTCAACCCTGCAACCCTTGCTCAAGCTGCTTGTTCACTGGATTCTGCCAAGAGTTGTATAATGCCCACTTCACCCAAACAAGCGATCGGCCCCCGTAGTCGAGTGCTACTGCGTTAGTTAGGGACTTTCAAATAAAAAATATCCAATTATTTATTGTGGGGTGGGCGTCTCGCCCGCCCCTAAGCAAAGGCTAACTTGACAAAAACTTTAGGTGCTTCTGGAACTCTACCAGGGCAAAATGAAATCAATATAATAGTTAGCACAGGAGCATACATTGCAATTAAAAAAGCCCACCATAAGTTATTCGCGGCGTTTTTGTTGGTCAGACCACCTTTCGGTAGTATGCTTTACCCTAATGATTTTCTGGCTATACTAGTGACTTAAGCCGATTGATTGATAAATTTCATCCTCCAGCATAAAATACACAAAAACTCTAAATTTCGACCATATATCAGTATGTCTTTACTTCTCACTGAGATAAAAATCTTGTCTGATGTTTGGAGGAAATTAATTTTCTTGTAGGCTACAAAAACTTAATCGCTAAAGTTAACACTAACACTACAGAGTAAATCTAGATCAATCAAACATCTTCCGAGTAAGCACCTATGAAAGAAGAATTGATAGCCAGAGTCGTGCAGGTCTTGCAAATTAATATGAGTTGGATGACTTGGAATTTGTTTCTGGCTTTTATACCTTTGGCTTTGAGTGTCTGGCTATTTCGCATGAGGCGCGGTGGCACTTGGCTTTGGTGGCTAGGATTTTTAGTTTTCTATGCTTTCTTACCAAATGCACCATATTTGTTGACCGATGTAATTCACTTGATAGATGATATCCGCACGATTCAATCGGTGTGGATGATTACTTTAGTACTTATTCCTCTGTATTTGCTAGTAATTTTAAGTGGATTTGAAGCTTATGTAATATCGTTAATTAATTGGGGTCACTACTTACATCGCATCGGCAAGAGCCAATGGATTTGGCGCGTTGAGACGATTACACATTTTCTCTGCGCTGTTGGTGTTTATTGGGGGAGATTTTTGCGTTTCAACAGTTGGGATTTTATTACTCAACCCGATGCCTTACTTACCAAGGGAGTAGAAGAAATTCTGGGAAAACAGCCCTTGGTGATTATTGCTATCACCTTTGTGGTACTTGCAAGTTTGTACTGGATTATGAAACGAGTAACTTTAGGTCTTAGCCAATCAAATAGCAGAATAGGGATGAACTCAGGACGCACAAACTCTAATACGCCAAACATTTGATCGACGTGCCGATTTTAGCTTTGAAATTTGGGGTTTTAATTAGTAATTCCCTTAATGAATATTGCCTATCAAAAGAAAGATGCAACTAAACCTTCCTTGAGGTGAAATAAACTCAGAAGCAAACGGTTGAACTTCAACCGCCATCACCTGAGAATCATGTCCTATCAGATCGTTAAATATCGATGGTCTGCTCTGATGTGGTGTATCTAGTCATGTTGATAGGAAGGATATAATATGCAATTAATCTCTAAAGAGGAAATCAAGACATTAATAGAACAGCCAAAAGGAAATTGTGTTTCCATTTATATGCCAACGCACCCAGCCGGGCCAGAAGTGCGACAAGATCCAATTCGCTTTAAAAATTTGATCAAAGAAGCAGAGACTCGTTTAATTGATGCGGGTTTGGAGGAGAAAGATGCGATCGCATTATTAGAAAAATCCCAGGAAATTGATACCCAAGAGTTTTGGGAGCAAATAGGAGAGCAAGGGCTGGCGATTTTTATTTCTGACAATATTTTTCGCTATTATCCCCTGCCAATTGATTTTCAAGAGTTGGTTGTGGTTACAGACCGGTTTCACATCAAACCACTGCTACCAATTTTAAATGGCAATGGTCGCTTTTATATCCTGGCTTTGAGCCAACAAGATGTTAGGTTCTTTGAAGGAACACGCTACAACGTCAGAGAGGTAGAAGTAGAAAATCTGCCTAAAAGTCTAGATGAAGCTCTGCAAAGAGATGATACCGCTAAAGAAGGTCAGTTTCGGATTGCAACATCAAAAGGGGGAACCTCCAATTCTTTTCAGCAACCAGGTACGTTTCACGGACAGGGAAGCCCTGACAGGGATAGACGCCAAGAAGACATCCTCCAATTCTTTCAAATTGTTGATCGCGCATTATACGAAAAACTAAAATTGCAAAAAGCGCCTTTGGTACTGGCTGGGGTAGAGTATCTCTTGCCTGTGTATAGACAGGCAAATACTTACCAGCATTTAATGGATGAAGCTATCACTGGTAATCCAGAAATTCTCAGTGCCCAAGAGTTACATGACCAAGCTTGGCCGATTGTTGAGGCTGATTTCCAAAAGTCACAGCAAGCAGTTTTGGAGCAATTTCACGAATTGTTTGGTGGTGATACTGGTAAAGCATCTAACAACCTCCAAGAAGTTATCTCAGCAGCTTATTACCAACGCGTGGATTCATTACTAGTTGCAGTTGGTCAGCAACAATGGGGTTTATTCGATCCAACCTCAGAAACGGTTTATTTGCACCCAGAAAAAGAAGCTGGTGATGAGGATTTGTTGGATTTTGTTGCTGCTCATACTTTATTAAACGGTGGCACGGTTTACGCTGTTCCTTTTGAAGAGATTCCATATAGCACAGCCGTTGCGGCAATTTACCGATATTGACATTTTGATGGTGTTGTATAAAGTTGAATCTGCTATATACAACACCATCGATGATTACTATTCGCTCCTTTATAGTGCAAGATTTAAAAAAATATCTGCTCATAAGGTTTTCTAGATTTTCTATTTGCAAAATCACAAAATCAAAATAATGCTCTACTAAAAGTCTGTGGGTGTTATACAAGAGGAAGCAAATACACTCTTACGGATTTAGGAGACCGACTTTTGAACAGGCTGCAACGATTAACCATTAATGGATTCAAGTCTATTAAGGCGATGGATCTTGAGTTGCATCCTTTAAATATCTTGATTGGAGCGAACGGAGCAGGCAAAAGCAATCTCATCTCCTTCTTCAAGATGCTTAATGAGATGATGGCTGGACGGTTGAGAAGGTAAGGAGTCGCAATTCAAGCGGCTTAATCCCACAGAATTAGAAGCTTGGCTCGACGAGTACAGTCTAGGAGAAGTCTGGGAGAAAAATATCATTGGCAAAGGGCCGCATTAATGGTGCGCCTCTACCTATTTGCTGAAGGACAAACTGAGCAAACATTCGCCGATAACATCCTAAAACTATATCTTGCTCAACATAGTGTTTTTATGGACAAGATTATGCTGATTGCTCATGCCAGAAAGAAAGGTCATGTGCATCGCGGTGGTCGTCGAAAGTACAAACCTATGAAGGATGACATCGTGCGCTTTCTCAATCAAGAGAAAGGCTCTAAGGTGTTCTTTACTACGATGATTGATTTGTATGCTATTGCTCCTGATTTTCCTGGATTCGCTGAAGCTGAGAGTCTGCGCCAAAATCCTGTACAACGGGTCAAATTTCTAGAGCAACGCTTTGCAGAGGATATCGGTGATTACCGATTTCTCCCGTACATTCAGTTACATGAATACGAGGCATACCTTTTTGCTGATCCAACGTGCTTTAAATATCTGGATGCTCTTCGTACAAGGGAGATTGAGGCTCTCCAGGCGATCGCTAATCAATATGAGACACCTGAGTTGATCAACGACGGACAGCAGACAGCTCCCAGTAAACGCATCATCGCTCGGTTTCCTGATTATGAAAAAGCGAAGCCTGCTTTTGCACCACAGTTGGCTGAACGAATTGGACTAGAAGTAATTCGGAGCAGGTGTCCCCACTTCAACACATGGCTGTTACGGCTAGAATCATTGAATGACTCCTAACTAATGAAGTTTGCGTCGTGCAGCTGCTAAAATTAAGCGCTGTTCAGCACGAGCGATCGCTTGATATGTTCGTTCGACTGCTTCCGGTTCAACAGAAATGGAAGTAATACCCCATTCTACTAACTTATCGATGATTTCTGGATAGAGGGCTGGTGCTTGACCGCAGATTGAACAAGGTATACCGGCACTTTTAGCCATTTGGATCAGTTGAGCGATCGCACTCATAACTGCCGGATGACGCTCATTAAATACTTTTGCTAGCTGTCCTTGTTCTCTATCCACTCCTAGCAATAATTGGGTCAGGTCATTTGTACCAATAGAAATTCCGGCTGCGCCTGCTTTGACATATTCTGGTAGTAAAAACAAGACGCTTGGCACTTCTGCCATCATCCACAATTGAAACTGTGACACCTCAGTTAAAAGAGCTTGCTCAACTTTGCGACGGCAAAAGACAAATTCTTCCACAGTTCGCACAAAAGGCAACAGTAGATTGACATTGTTGTAGCCAGCTTGCTGAACACTTGCCAAAGCTTGCAGTTCCAACTCAAATACTGCGGGATTTCGTAAATAGCTAAAGGTGCCGCGTTCACCTAACATCGATTGTGGCGAAGATTCTAAACTATCACGCAATGATGGTAAATCTTGCGATCGCCAATCTAAAGAACGATAAAAAACTGGTCTTGGTGCAAAAGCACGAGCAAATTGCATAATCTGCTCAGACCATAGCTCTAACAATTCTGCCTGACGCTCGCTTAAAATCCAACTATTAGGATGTTGCCCATTCAATATATTTAGTACCATCAATTCGGAACGCAACAATCCCACTCCATCCACAGGCATGTTTTGCACTTGTTCAATTAAAGTGGATTGACTCAAGTTAACCAGCAGTTGGGTAGCAATCATAGGTAGATGAGACGTAACAGCAGGATGAGGCGCTTTCGGGTTGGGGTGATGGGAAGAAAGAAGATTTTCTTCTTTTCCTTTCTCCATCTCCTCCTTTGAGTCTCCTTTGATGCGATAAACTTCTCCTCTGTCGCCATCAAGCAGCAATCGTTCGCCAGTTTGGATTAAAGTTGTAGCAGAGGTCGCATTTACTACTGCTGTAATACCTAATTCTCTAGCTAGAATTGCCGCGTGACTGGTTAATCCCCCTTGTTCTGTGATAATACCACCAACTTGTTGCAATAATGGCAACCAATCAGGTGTGATCGTTGGTACTACTAAAATTACTCCTTTAGCTAGTTGTTCGGGTTTCTGTTGCGGATTAATAATTACCAATGCGGTAGCTACAACACGTCCCCCTGCTGCTCCTAGTCCCTTCATGAAGTGTGTGTGGGAAGTTAATTTTGAAGGACTCACTTGTGTTATGTAGAGCTTGCCAGATGTCGTTTGTTGAGTGATAGTCCATTTAATGGTAAAGGTTTTACCTAGTTCGCTTATCAGTTGAGTTCCCAGAGCAATTATTTGTTGTAAGTATTCTTCTTGTAAAGAGTACTGTTTTTGTTGTGCTTCTGGAAGCATATAGGTAATCAGACAGGTATGATCTGGTGTTAACGCTGAGTTCGGCACGGGTTGCAAAAAAACTCCAGAGGCTGCATCATCAACGCCATAAGCCAGCATTTTATTGCCCAGTTGTTGCTCAAGCACAACCCCACTTCCCGGTTGAATATAGTAAACATCTGGCTGTACTTCGCCAAGAGCGATCGCAATTCCTAATCCCAAAGTAGCTTCAATTTCCCAGCCAGAGGCATTGGTTGTGAGCGAACCACTGGCGATCGCATTTTCAACAGGTTGCACTAAAACTGCGAGATTAATTTGTTGCAGATTAATTCCTAAGTGCTGCCAATATAATAGACTCCGGGCCCGAAATATTTGACTCCAGGTACGCTTTAGAGCCAGTGCGATCGCTTCCGGTTCGCATCGGCAAAATACCGACTCTAGTAAACCCGATATATTGTTGTTTATACCTGGCGTAGCAGTTGATACTGCCAAGGAAGGTCGAAGAATCAAACAGCTAGTTTGCCATTCTCTAGCGGCTTGGAAAATTGGACTCACCCACTCCTGGGTTACAGTCGCAGTCAGAATTTCTTGGCGCAAGCGACTAGCCACCTGCTGAAGTTGACGCCAATTAGTGACATCCAGGTGTAGCGAAGAATGGGGTAAGTCAGCTACTAATGATTCTGAACTATTGAGATTTTCGAGAAATTGCCGTAAAATTTCTGTCGAAACTACAAAACCAGGCATTACCGGATAGCCACGCTGGATAATTTTGCTCAAGTAAAAGGCTTTGTCACCTACTTTGGCACGGTCTTGTAGTTTAATTTGATCTAGCCAGTAGAGTTTATTCACTCAATTTGTTAGTTGTCTATTTGTAGGCACAGCCATTTCTTTTTGGTATGTTATCAGGTTAATCCACTGACTTCTGAATAAAAAGTACTCAGGGCTGACAGCAGTTTTCTTTTGCATGAATTACAAAGTTACGGGTTTTGAAGCAGGATACAGGAGAATTCATAATTCAGGAGTTAGAAGTAAAACAGGCTTTACATCTGGCTTTGAGACGAATCGTTGTGTACTTAAGTAACTGGAAATACGCTATATAGCTAATTTGCTCGAGTTGTACATGGTGGTATCATATTTAATTATTGAGTGTATGGGTTAAACAACTTAAGGTATAATTTTGTTTCTCAGTCATTTTAAATAGCCAAAAAAGTATTTAGTAAACTTAAAATTTATGCAATCGATCACGGGGCGATCGTTGCCACAATTTCATAATGCAAATCAATGCAAATCTCCATTTATTGACCAGAATAATATCTTATTGAAAAATAATCCTAATAATAGAAAATATTAATTCTCCGTTTCAAAACCATTCCTAAATTGATAAAATCAAAATACGAGATAGGCTATTGCACTACACCCATTGGATTAAACTCCATTAATAAAACATTAGAATAGTTTTGTACTATTTTTATAAAATATTACGATTTAACCCAGTATATAGAATTCTCCATATCAGACTAAACATTGTCAAACACTTACTACCTTGCAACTAATGATTGGCTGAATATCAGCTTCCGGCTATGTATTGCATTGCTGGTTGGAGCAATCATCGGCTTAGAACGTCAAATTAGGCGCAAACCAGCGGGTTTAAGAACTCACATGCTGGTGAGTTTAGGTTCAGCCTTATTTACCTTGATAATCATGCAAACAGAGGGACTACAAAATAGCCCTGATGCACTTAGCCGTGTGATTCAAGGGATTGCGGCTGGTGTAGGATTTCTCGGTGCTGGAGAAATTGTGCGTCAATCTTCCCAAGAATCACAGCAATTTGAAATTCACGGACTCACCTCAGCAGCGGCTATTTGGGTTTCGTCTGCATTGGGAATTGCTGCTGGCTGTGGTTTATGGCAGTTAGGATTAATCAGTGCTATCCTGACTTTTTTGGTTCTCAATGTTTTTAAAAGGTTAGAAAAACATCACAAAAAATCAGAGTAGAGGTATACAGATGGACGCTATAAATCCCCGGATGAAATGTCTTTAAATTAATTTTTAATTGTTAATTCCCCTGCTTTCACCAAAAGAATTTGGGAGGACTTCAACCATTGGGAATCAAAAGAACCTAAGTGAGTGGTAGTAATCAGGGTTTGAAAGCGGTCTTGAATGGCATCAAGCAATTGATTTTGGCGGGATAAATCTAGTTCGGCAAGAACATCATCCAGTAATAGTAATGGTGGCTCTTTGACGACTTCTTCAATTAATTGTAATTCGGCTAATTTTAAAGCTAGAACCAGCGTTCGTTGTTGACCTTGAGAACCATATTGGCGAGCGGGTGTCTGGTTAATAGTTAATTCTATTTCGTCTCGATGCGGGCCGACAAGAGTCGTGCCTTGGTGCATTTCAGCAACGGCTCGCTGCTGAATTTTTGCTAAAAAAGCTTGCTGTACTTCTTCTGGATGGTTATCCTCTAATGGAATATTCGGCACGTACTTAATTTGTAGAACTTCTGTACTGCCGCTAATACTGCCGTGCCAGGTGGTCGCAATGGGAGCTAATCTTTGGATAGCGCGATCGCGTCGTCTAATTACTCTAGTTCCTGTGGTCGCTAACTGTGCATCCCACACCGCTAGTTCTGAGTACTCTGTATCCAGTGCTGAGTCTTGAGTTTTTTTTAAAAAGGCATTGCGCTGGCGTAACACATGATTATACTGCTGCAAAATGTGAGCATAAACTGGTTCCAGTTGAATTAATAGTGTATCTAACCAGTTGCGGCGACCTTCCGGGCCGCCACGTACTAGTTCTAAATCCAAGCTGGAAAATTGGACTGCATTGAGAACGCCGAGAAAATCCATTTGACGGCGGATAGATTCGCCATTGAGAGCAACACTACGGCGACCATTGCGGCGCAAAGTTAAGGTCAGGTCACTAACACCTGTTTGTCGTTCAAGGGTGGCATCAATTTGGGCTATGGCTTCCCCTTCTTGAACTAAATCGCGATCGCGGGTCATTCGGTGCGATCGCAATGTTGCCAGCAACTCCACCGCCTCTAACAAATTCGATTTTCCTTGAGCATTATTACCTACCAAAATTGTTTTGGCAGCAGTAAACTCAACATTTTGGTCTTGATAATTGCGAAATTGTCGGAGGTTTAGAGTTTTTAGGTACATAACGAAAAGTTAGGAGTGAGGAATTAAGAGTTAGAAATTATGAGTAAGGAGTGAGGAATTTTAAGTTTTGAGTTGTGAATGCAAAATGTTCTTCAACTCATAACTCCTAACTCCTAACTCCTAACTCCTAACTCCCAACTCCTCACTTTTTCAAACGGCCTTCTTGCCCATAATCCGCAAAAATATCTTCTCCGCTTCAATCCACACAAACATTAAGGCACTGAAACCAATACAAACCCCCAATTCTTGCATATTCAGGTAGTGAGTACCAAAGAAATCTCGCAGGGGTGGGACGTAAACTAGCATCAGCTGCAAAATCGTGGTGACGATAACAGCCGCTAGTACAAATATATTGGAGAAGGGATTCATCTCGATGGCCAGTCGGTTGTTAGAGCGAATAGCGATCGCATGACCCATTTGGGCGAGACACAAGGTAGTGAATACCATTGTCTTCCAAGCATCCCGATTGCCCTGATACTCAGGGGCATGGGTATGTTGATAAGCCCACCACATCAAGGCAATGCTGATAATGGCAAAGATGATCCCAATGCGAATCATGTAAGAACCCAATCCCCTAGCGAAAATACTTTCGCGGGGGCTAAAAGGCGGACGTTTCATTACATCTGGTTCTGGAGGTTCCACAGCTAATGCCAAAGCTGGTAAACCGTCTGTCACCAAATTCATCCAGAGAATTTGCAAGGGGGTAAGGGGAACGCCTCCTAAACCAATTAGGGGTGCAGCTGCAATGGTGATAACTTCGCCAATGTTACTGCCCAGAATGTATTTAATAAAGCGGCGAATATTGGTGTAAACAACTCTACCTTCCTTAGTGGCGCTGACAATGGTAGCAAAGTTGTCATCAAGTAACACCATGTCACTGGCTTCTTTACTTACATCAGTGCCAGTAATGCCCATTGCAATACCGATGTCGGCTTGTTTGAGGGCTGGGGCATCGTTCACACCATCGCCTGTCATCGCCACAAATCGGCCCCGGCGTTGCAGTGCTTGGACAATTCGCAGTTTGTGTTCTGGGGAAACCCTGGCATAGATGCTTACCAGATCAACGTTTTGCTCTAATTCCTGGTCAGTCATCCGTTGCAATTCTTGACCTGTGAGGACACGATCGCCTTCTTGGGCAATTCCCAAATCGGTAGCGATCGCTCGTGCCGTTAATTGGTGGTCGCCAGTAATCATCACTGGGCGAATTCCGGCTTCTCGGCATTCTTGCACAGCTGCCCTTACTTCTGGTCGTGGCGCATCTAACATTCCCACCAATCCCAGCCATACTAAGCCTTGCTCAGATGCTTCATCCGAACCTGACGGTGGAATTTCTGCCAGGGGTTTGTAGGCAAAACCTAACACCCGCAAACCTTTACTCGCCATTTGGTCATTTTCTGTCAAAATGTTTTGGCGTTGTGCTTCGGTCAAGGGGGCTGAGTGATTGCCCAAATGAATCTGAGTCGAACGTGCCAAGATTAACTCTGGAGAACCTTTGGTAAACATTAAGTAAGGTTCAGATTGGATCAAGCCAGCGATCGCCGGGTCAACATCTCTCGAAGATGCTTCACCTGTGGCGACTCCCTCCACCTGAGAAATCACGCTCATCCGCTTGCGTTCCGAGGAAAAGGGAAACTCGGCAACGCGAGGTAACTTACTGTTCCACTGGTCTTTTTCGATTCCAGCTTTTCCCGCCAGAGTGACTAATGCGCCCTCTGTTGGATCTCCCAAAATTGCCCATTCACCTTGTTCTTTTTGCAACACTGAATCATTACAAACAGCACAGGCAACAGACAACGCTGAGATTTCTGGAGATTCCTCTAGGGAAATTTTTCGGTCATCTAACTGAAAGTCCCCTGTGGGAGTATAACCTTGGCCGGTAACGCGAAAAGTTTTGTTATTGGTGAAAACCGATTGCACGACCATTTTATTTTGCGTCAGCGTGCCGGTTTTATCAGAACAAATTGTGGTTACAGAACCCAAAGTTTCCACTGCGGGCAGTTTGCGAATCAAAGCATTTTGGCGCACCATTCGCTGGGTTCCCAGCGCCAAGGTGACGGTAATTACAGCAGGTAAACCTTCTGGCACTACAGCAACCGCCATACTCAAGGAAACTTCCAAGAGTTCTTGGATGTTACTAAAGCCTCTTGCCTGGATCACACCGCCGACGACAACGATCGCCACGAGAATCAAAGAACCCGTAACTAGGACGTTACCCAGTTGAGTCATTCGTTGCTGTAACGGCGTAGGTTCACTTTCCACCGCCTGCAACATGGTGGCAATTTTGCCGAGTTCTGTAGTCATGCCGGTGTTCGTCACCAGAACCTTGCCGCGTCCTTGAACTACTTCAGTTCCTTGAAACACGACATTTAGGCGATCGCCTAATGATGTGTCCTCCGGCAATTTTAGTGATGCCTGTTTATTCACCGCTTCAGCTTCACCAGTCAATGCCGACTCACGCACTTGTAAATTCGACTGCTCGATCAAGCGTCCATCTGCGGCTATCTGCATCCCAGCTTCCAGCAGCATTACATCCCCTGGCACTAAATCCTTGGCTGCTATCTCCACCAGTCTACCCTCGCGAATGACTCGCACTAAGGGAGAGGTCATTTTTTTCAGTGCTGCCAAGGCTTTTTCAGCACGGCTTTCTTGGACGTAACCGAGTATGCCATTGAGAATGACAATTGCTAAGATAGCGATCGTATCTTTAAATGGCACTTCACCGGGCTTCAAGCTGCCCGATCGCAAAGCCATCAGGTCTAAAAACCCAGAAATTAGAGCTACGCCAATCAGCATCAACAACATAATGTTCTTGAACTGATCCAGCAGAATTTCCCAAGCACTACGGCCAGCAGTTTCTTCAAGTTCATTGGGGCCGTATTTTTGCAATCTCTGTTGAGTTTCTTGGGGTGTTAAGCCACTGTCTGCATTACTATCAAGCAGGTCTAGCGCTTTATCAACTTCTAAACTATGCCAAACGGCGGCACCTTCAGGCAGAGAATTAGCAGACATCGTGTAGGTCACAGCAAATGGTTACAAAATTTGATCATAATTTAGTGATGGCAGGAATTGCATCTTCTAAAGTTACATTAAGGCGATCGCCCAGTTGTATGAGTGTATATGTAATTCTTAACATTTGTAAATTCCTCCTGTTTTGACATAGTATTATTTCTCACGAAAGAGTTTATCGGAACACATTGTACCGATAATTATTTAGTACCTCGCCGTAAACGTGGCGGTCGAGAACCACTAGATGTACTTGGTAAGAGCAACGCCCATTGTGGGCGGTCTTTTAACTCACCACTCTTCATCTACCCCAATCAGGGGAGCCATTGCTCGACTAGGATTTTCCATCTCAAGCAATTGGTGTGACGGCGGTAAAACCGCTTGAGTCAATGCCCTTCGGGCAGGGAAAAGGTTAAAGGGGAAAGGGGAAAGAGAACCCCATAACTAAAGTTAGGGGCTTGAAGTAAAATGCCTCAATTCTCGCGCAATAGTCTGGAATTGAATCTTTTTCCCCTCCATAAGTAAAGTTTAGGGGCTTGCACCCTTTCCCCCTTCCCCCTTCCCCCTTTCCCCTCTTCGGTCATGTTTCCTCCCCTACCTAAAGGTGAGGGTTTTTTACACTTACCACAAGGTTTTATGAGTTTTGCACTCCCCACTTTGACCGTTAGCCAGATGTTTGGGCAAAAAACAATTCGACCGCTTACTGCCGCTGCCCTGTGTGGCATTACTTTCATTAAAGATAGACTGATTGCTATTGACAGTATTAAAGGGCATCTATTGGAGATCGATCCCACTTCTGACAACAGCAAAATTCTCAATTCCCATCAAGTTGAAGAATTTACCGATGTCATCGGTTTAGCGGCGTGGGATGATACCCTGTGGGTGAGCCGAGAAAATAGTGTTTACTCGTGCAAGCTGAATGCTTTAGGTCTGGAACATTTTGTAACATTGCCTTATGCCGCTGATGGCGTTGCTGTTTGGGAAACAACAGTTTATGTCAGTTGCCAAAGGCTGGGCTACATTCTGGTTTTTGACTGCGAAACACGAAAAGAAATTACCAGATTTTATGCCCCTGGAGTTGGCATAGAGAATTTGGCAGTCAACCAAGAAATGCTATGGATTTGCGATCGCACCGAACAATCAGTTTACGCGATGGATAGGGCTACGGGAGAACTGCAATTTAGCGTTCTGACACCCTTTGAATGTCCTACAGGCATAGCGCTCCATAAAAATGACGAAACAGGCAAAGAAAGTATCTACGTTGCCTACGCCTCAGAGGAGCCTTATATCCGGGATAACCCCAATGCCGATCCGAGTCATGAATTAACATTCCGCGATCGCACTTTTATTCATCCTCTGTATTATCATTACGATCCAGATAAGCGTTACGCCCTCTCTAACGGTTATCTGATTGAAATGTCTTATGCTGAGGAAATTGCACCCTTAGACGAGGTTTATTTACCTGATGTCGAATGGCGCATCGCCTTACCATCCGAAACTGAGCGTCAAAAGGTCAAACACGTTGAACCCATTGGTATACCCTTCACCGAAGAAGTGGTACAGGGGCAACGTGTAGCAGTCTTTAAATTTGATTCTCTTGCCCCAGGCGAACGGCATATATTTGGCTGGAAAGCACTTTTGGAAGTTCGCGGTATTAAGTATCGCATCACACCCAGAGATGTGGAAAATATACCCGAACTGTCCCCAGAATTACAAACACGCTACCTAGTGGATGACGACGATTTAGCAATGGATACTACCATTGTTCGCCGTGCCGCCAGAGAAGCGATTGGTTCTGAAACCAATGTGCTACGCAAAATGCACAGCATCCGCAATTACGTTTATGATGAGTTATCCTACGGTATTAAACCTTACATTGATACACCAGATACAGTTTTAGAACGGGGCGTTGGTTCCTGTGGTGAATATGTCGGCGTTTTACTTGCCCTATCTCGTTTAAATGGCATCCCCTGCCGTACCGTAGGCAGGTACAAATGTCCTCCCCATAGTGACTTCGTAGGAGTACCGCTACAACCCGACTTTAATCATGTTTGGCTAGAATTCTACGTCCCCAATTTTGGTTGGTTGCCAATGGAATCAAATCCTGATGATATCGGTGAAGGTGGCCCTTATCCAACGCGATTTTTTATGGGCTTATGCTGGTATCACATTGAAATTGGCAAAGGTATCACCTTTGAAACGGTAACAAGCAAAGGTGAACGGCTAACCAAAGAAGATATCCCCATCGGTGATTTAGCGATTAATCATATTCGGTTCACAATTCTTAAAGAATTACCGCCTTTTTAAATTAGGGCATTGGGAATTGGGGAAAGATTATGAGAAAGTAAGTAGGGTGTGTTATGCCGTAGGCTAACGCACCTTAATACTATCTGCTTAACCATTATTTTCGTCTACTTCTAAGCTCTTATTCCTATTCAAGTATTCTTCAAATAATTCAAAAAATTTCTGTAGTGCCTCATGCTCGTCTACAGAATAGAAAAGAATTATTTTAGACCATGACTGACCTGAGTTAATTCCATATTTTTCTTCAACCCATGATTGAAAACCTTCAAATTCCCTTTCTGGCTCTGTTGGAGGTACACCAACTTCTCTTCTAGCAAAACTATATCCTCGCAAAAGCATATCTAGTCTAGTAATTGAACTAGCTCCTAAAAACATTCCTGGTCTTTTCTTTATATTACTTGGAATCTCGTTGTAAATATCAAACCGAGGAAAACTCATCTCCTCACTAAGCCTTGAAACGTCTTCACTTTTTTTAATTTTTGAATCATTTTTCTGCTTTAAGAACTGCTCAAATTCTTCAAAAAACCTATTAAAAGCAGCTCGTTCACTTCCAGAGCAAAAGAGAATTATCCCATCCCAAGATTGAGTTACATTAGTTTTTGCTCTTTCTTGTACCCACTCTTGAAACCCTTCAATTCCACAAGAGTTTATGTCAGTAAATCCGAGTGTAATTAGACTATCTATATACCCAGTTAAGAATGAACGAAGACAAGTAATTGATGGTTTGTCTATGTACATAACTGGATTTTCTTTAATCTTTTGGAGAAGCGTAAAAAGCTCTTTCATGCTAGCAATCTCTAATTTGGTGAAGATTTAGTAATTGAACAACTACATCGTGCTTTTATTAAGGTCAATCTTTTGTATCACGAGGGGATGAATTATCTGGCAGTGTATCAGCACGAACCACATCGCTAATCCATTCTCCCTCAATATTATTGTTAGAATAATTTGCATAATCATCCCATGTCATGGTGTCGCCAGTTGAGTATTCATAAACGACTCCACGAGTTTGATTATTACCATCTCCATCATTTAAACGAATCCAGGTTACATAATCACCAGATGGAGGATAACCACCACCAAATTCAATGCCTGGAGGTTGAGCTAAACTTCTAATTGCCCCTGGCGCAGGTCGCCAACTTCGAAAATGATGAGTTACAAATTTGTCAGGAGAACCAGACCTTCTGTAATGTACTGTCTGGTGAAATTTGTAATTATAAAGAACTAAAGGTTGACCTTGTGGCCCACAAACCAAATTCAGTGGATAAAAAGAACAATATTCCTCCTTAGCTTGATTTTGAGCTTTAATTGTGCTAATTGCAGCCTTCACAGTAGGAGTTAATTTTGAGCCAGCAGCAGTACATTCAGGTTGAACAGCACAAGCGTCTGGAGATAACAGCAATGCATAAACAGGTTGAGGTAAAATCCCTTTAAAAATGAGAAGAAAAAGAAACGTCCAAATTCCTACTAATCTAAATACAGATTTCTTTGCGGTTAATCGCACTAGTCTTAACTCCTTACAACCAAAAATAAAAATCAGTGTATCTGACATATAGGTTGTCTGATAGGAGAAGAAAAGAAGGTCAGTAAAAATACGAGTATTTAGTAGATTGTTTTGAAAATTGAACTAAGGTAAATAAATAAATTAATTAGGGACTTCCAAGAAATAAATTATCCCATCTTGTGGGGTGGGCGTCTCGCCCGCCCACAGTCAAAGTCAAAGGCGGGCAAGATGCCCACCCCACAATATAATAGTTGTATATTTTTTTATTTGGGAGTCCCTTAGCTATTAACTCTTAAACTTCTTAAACTGGGCAGTGGATATGATTGATGCTGCTTAAAATCAGCAAACTCGCAGATGGAATTGAATGGACAAAAGCGGCAGTGAGAGCCAGGATTAGGAGGGAAGATTTTACTGAAATTAGTAGTTTCTTCCTGATATTTTTGCAAATCGTGCTGGTGTTTATGAGCAATATTCGCCAACTCAAATTTTAAGGATTCTAATTCACTACTATTAATACTAATTAACTCTGACTTTTTACATATTTCTAAATTATAAAATGATGCAACAGCTTCTCGCCCAGGGTAAAGATAACGAGCAGCTAATAAGTAAACTAATGCCTGTCGTTTGTCAAAAGCTGATTTACCAGTTTTGAAATCCAAAATATGTAAAGTGCTATCAGACTCAATAAAAACGCAGTCCATAGCCGCGTATAAGCGAAAGCAATAATCTTCTTGTTCAACTACTATCGGTTTAGGAAAGCCTTCATCACCTGGAGTTAATTGGATAATATCTTTATCCAAAAGCAACGGCGAATCGTGATATTTTTGCAAAATTTGCAGCACACGTTGCTGGACTTGAAGGCTTGAGTTGCCTAATTTTAGTAGCTGGGCAACTCTTTCTACACCATCTGCTTGCTTCAACAGATGCCTGTGATGATGAAACTCATAAACGCCTTTTTGGGCAAGTATGCCAATTCGCTGGGGCGCAGTGGCTTGCGTTAAAAGTGCCTTGACTTGTGGTTCGTGTTGCCGTGCTTTGATAAACCCCCGTCTCATCTGGCAATGCCAGCGTTCTTGCCCAGTCGCTGGGGCAACTAGAGACCAAAGGTGATAACTGGCAAAAGGTCGATCGGGGGTTGACATTGCTCAGAAACAGTGAGAAAAAATACGGTGGGGAGAAGTTTAAGCTAAGGCTTGCTTAGAAAAGAACTTCGGAGGATACTTGCTGCTACACACGCTTTGCGGGAAGCTTTTATAGTACTGATAATGTACCGGAGCAAGTGGCAAAAATGTCTAGCAAGATAAAATTTGGTACCGATGGATGGCGAGGGATTATTGCCGATGACTTTACTTTCCCCAATGTGCGGAAAGTAACAAGGGCAATCGCCACTTACTTAGAAACAGCCTACACAAAAGATAGACCAGTACTTATTGCCTACGATACTCGCTTTTTAGCTGACCAGTTTGCCCAAACAGCGGCCCAAGTATTAGCAGACTTGGGTTGGACTGTAAAAATTACCGACCGGGATTGTCCCACACCAGTAATTGCCTACAATGCCCGTCACCTAAATTCCGCTGGGGCGTTAATGTTTACTGCTAGCCATAATCCAGCACCCTACTGTGGAATTAAATATATACCCGATTATGCTGGGCCTGCCACTCCAGAGATTACTGATACTATTGTGGCAAATATAGAAGGTGCATCGGATGAGTTGCCTGGGAGCAACCCATCAGGTTCAATTTCAATTTTCGATCCGAAACCAGATTACCTGCAATTTATCTACACTCTACTTGATGTAGAAAAGATCAAAAGCGCTAATTTAAAGGTAAAGTACGATGCTTTGTATTCTACCTCTCGCGGCTATTTAGATGAAGTTTTGCAACATAGTGGCGTTCAATTAGAAAGTTTCCACGATTGGAGAGATGTTTTATTTGGCGGTGGAATGCCTGAACCCAAAGGAGAACAGTTAGTTGAGTTAGTGGAAGCAGTAGTTCAAGATCAAGCTGATTTGGGCTTGGCGACGGATGGAGATAGCGATCGCTTTGGTATCGTTGATGAACAAGGAAACGTCCTCACTCCTAATACTGTGCTCCTACTCCTAGCACGTCATTTAATCAAAAACAAAGGTAAAACCGGCGCTATAGTCCGTACTGTGGCTACAACCCACCTGCTGGATAATTTCGCTGCTAAAAATGGGCTGCAAATTTACGAAACAGCAGTTGGTTTTAAATACATCGGCGAAAAAATGCGGGAAACTGCCGTTTTAATTGGTGGAGAAGAATCAGGTGGTTTGAGTATTATTGGGCATATTCCCGAAAAAGACGGGGTATTAGCCGATATGCTGGTGGCAGAAGCGATCGCCTATGAAGGCAAACCGCTAAGTCAACTTGTTAAAGAAGCGATCGCTGAAGCCGATGGCCCACTTTACAACAACCGCCTAGACTTGCACCTCACAGAAGCCCACAAAACCGCCGTCATCGACTCCTTTACCAAAAATCCACCTACAGAAGTAGCAGGGATTAAAGTCAAGGAAGTGGGGCGTAAAGACGGTATTAAGCTGTATTTAGAAGAAGGTAGCTGGGTTTTACTGCGTCCTTCCGGTACAGAACCACTGGTGCGCGTTTACCTCGAAACCAACACTCCCGAAAAACTCACCCAAATCGCCCAAGAGTTAGAGAGTGCCATTGCTAAACTAGAGGCAGTAGCAGTTTAATTTGTCTGAGTTAGGAATTAAAAGTTAAGAGTTATGAATTAGGAGTTAAGAGTTGTAAATTAACAATTCTTAACTCCTCATTTCTAATTTTGAGCAAAATATAACTCCTAACTCCTCATTTCGATCAAAGTATGAAAATCGCTCCTTTTTTGACATCTCTAGTTGTAGCAGTTTGGATAATCGCGATCGCAATTATTTCAGTCCAAAATGCCACACCCGTATCGTTAAAATTCTTAACATTCCAATCGATTCAGATACCAATGGGTTTAGTACTAGCTTTTAGTGCCGTTGTCGGGTTAATTGGCATGGCACTGCTACAACCTCTCTGGGGACTTGCTGGTATTAGGCAGAGTAATTCTCGATTAGAAGACGATGCGGAATTTTTTGTTGACGATGAAGATTTTTGAGGTTTGAAGCTTAGTGCAGTATCAAAACATTATTACAATCGAACCAGGAAAACGAGGTGGTAAGCCTTGTATTCGAGGAATGCGAATTACTGTATACGATGTTTTATCTTATCTTGCCTCTGGGATGACCTACGAGGAAGTGCTTGATGACTTTCCTTATTTGACACAAGAGGATATTTTGGCTTGCCTAAGCTGTACATCTGATCGATAAAGGCTATGAGCGCAACTTATAAAGCAGATTTTAATTTGTGGATTGAGCAGACAGCCCAACTATTGCGATCGCATCGCTGGCAGGAAGTTGATGTAGAACATCTGATTGAAGAGGTTGAAGGCTTGGGCAAAAGTGAACGACGGGGTATTGCCAGTCAACTAACTCGCTTACTATTGCATCTGCTTAAGTGGCAATATCAACCCCAGCGTCGCTCTGATAGTTGGCTCGATTCCATCACCGATTCTCGTACTCAAATTGAGTTAGCAATAGAAGATAGTCCTAGTCTTAAGAGCTATCCTACAGAGCAGCTAGAGGAAAGCTATCAAAGGGCACGTCGCCAAGCAGCCAAGCAAACAGGGATACTTTTATCCGTGTTTCCAGAAGAGTGCCCATATTCTGTAGAGTTAGTGTTGGATGAAGACTGGCTACCGGAAGCAAGCGATATTTGATAACTTTATTTGTGACTCTGTGGATAGTGGTGCTAATCTGGATAACGCTTTGACGTATGGAAAACCCGAAGAATTTCTACCGACTCTTCTTTGACTCGATAAATAACAATATATGGCGTGCTAGAAACTACTAGTTCCCTTGTACCTTCTATACGTCCAGTTCGCCCCATAAAAGGATAATTCTCAAGTTGACTGGCAGCAAGTTGAATCTTCAATATCACTTCCTGCGCTGCTTGTGGATTTTCTTTCAGGATGTAGCTATTTGCTTGTTCCAAATTACGAAGCGCACGACGCAGCCACTTAATCTGCATTGGTGAGCCTTGCAAAAGTCGCTTTTACTTCTTCAGCACTGGCAAAATCTCCAGCATCCGCTTCAGCAATCCCCTTTTCAATCTCTTCGATTTGCCAGCGATACATCTCTAGATAAGTGGCTACTGCCTCATTAAGTACGTAGCTGCGATCGCGATTCATTCCTGCTGCGATCGCATCAAGTGCAGCCTTCTGATCGCTATCTATCCGAAACGTAATATTTTCTTTGCTCATCGTCTTGTGAAAGTTGTCTTGCAATATATTATATTGCAAGATATTGCAATGCAACCTCATTATAGTGGCGATAGCTATTATCTCAGAGCGCCTGTAAGCCTCATACTACATAAAAAAAGCCTACATTGGCAGGCTTTTTAGAAAGTTTTGGGAGAGCGATCGCACTGTTATAAATTTGAGACTGCGATAAATGCAGTTGTTGATCCTTTTCGTGTTGAGTGCGATCGCACAGGGGCTAAAATCTCAATACAATGTACAAGCGATGTCTACGACGGGCTACGCCTACGCACTCCACTTGACGCTAAAATAATCAGTCGCAATCTTGTAGAAATGATTGGCGATGAAACTTAAAGCAGTTGATTTTCCGGGTATCACTGGTATATTGAGTCCATGAAGTTTGAGTGGGATGAGCATAAAAACCAAAGCAACATTACAAAGCATGGTTTAGACTTTGCTGATGCTTTCCGCATCTTTAATCTACCCATGCTTGTCTACCTAGATGAACGAGAGGACTATGGAGAGGAGCGGTATCTCGGTATTGGACTACTTGATGGACGAATCGTAGTAGTTATTTACACCGAGCCAGGTGAAGAAATGGTTCGGATCATCTCACTAAGAAAGGCACTGTCTCACGAACGAAAACGCTATGAACAATACCTCAAGAACCGATTGGGTTAGAGTCGATGCAATGAGTGACGAAGACATCGACACCTCAGATATTCCACCTTTGTCAGAAGAATTTTTTGCTAAAGCACAATTGCGAATGCCCAAGTCACCTGTAACAATAACAGTTAAGGTAGATCCTGATACTTTTGCTTGGTTCAAAGAGCAGGGAGAGACTGCCGAACAGCAGATGGCTGTAGCATTAAAGATTTACGCAGAAGCACACAAAGCTTATCCAGTGTCTGAGGCGAAGTCAACCTAATACAATACTAAATTGGATGTTTTTAACAATAACCTCAGTGCAGCGCTTATTAGTCGCAATCTTGTGGAGATGATTGGTAATGAAAATTAAAGCAGTTATCTGGAAAGAAGACGGTGTGTGGTGTGCTTCTGTACCTGCCCTACCAGGATGCCACACTTGGGGAGACAGCTATGAACATTTGTTAGAGATGCTGCAAGATGCAATTCAAGGTTGGTTGGAAGTTGCTAGCGAACGAGAAGAACTTGACCCGGAGAAACAGTTGGTTGAAATATCGCTATGAAAGCGGTTTCAGGTAAAGCACTGTGTAAAATTTTGGAACAGCAGGGTTGGGAATTGAAACGGATTACTGGCAGTCATCATATTTACGTAAAAGAAGGTGTTGATGTAATCCTCTCCGTTCCGGTTCATAGTAATCGAGATTTACCGATTGGAACTTTGAAAAGCATTATGAAAGATGCTGGATTTACCGAACAAGATTTGGACTAAAAGCGATCGCAATTATCCCAAGTTCATATAACAGCACTTAAGTTAGCAATTTTGGGTTAGTTGTAGCTTCAGATAATCAATGAAATCCAGAATTTCTGTATCAGTGAGTTGTAGACGCGATCGCTTGCCATATTTTTGCTGTAAATATTCCCTTCCCTGCTCTGGAGTCCAATTTAATTGAGCTAAATATGTGTCAGTTTTAGCTATAAAAACATCACGCGGTTCAGGCGTTTTTATATTGTCAATTGCTTCTGATTGAGATTGATTTTTATCTTGATTAAAATTATGAATATTATTAATTTTTAAACTTACTCTTTGTCCTAAAGCTTGCCAATCTAATTCCTTATGTCCATCCCAATTAACACCTATAGAGCGATAAGTTACTGGATCGTAAATATTACAGAATACTACTTTTTTATCTCCAGGACTAACGGCAATAGTAAGTGGATGACGCAGTTGTTCAAAAGTAAGAATATCTAAAGACAGCAATAAACCTTTACAAAAATAGGTATCACTTCCTGAACGGATAATATAGGGTTTGTCTGCCAAAACATTTAAATCTGTTCTGATAACTTCTCCGAATGTATTTTCAACCTTTTTATTAACTTCTATCCCTGTAATTACCCCAGTCAACGCTTTTTCATAAATTGGTATACGTCTTTCATCTTCAGCAAGCATATACCAACAGTGATCGGGTTCTTTGCTGACAAAGACATATTGAGGTTTTGGGACTGCTCCAAATCCTAATTTAACTTCCATATTTTTGATGAAGCTTTTGGTAAATATATTTATTGAGCAATCAGCTTTTACGATTTGTACCGTCAAGCAATGAGTTACTTTATAGATATAATTCCCTAGCCAGGAAGCTAATTAACATTAAGGCAGCAAAAAATACAAAATTTGGTGAATCTATAACAAAGTTTCTGGATCGACACCAAGCGCATTCAACCTTTCAATTAACATTTTCACCTTTTGTTCCGCTTCCACCCGCCGTTGTTCTTCAAAAGCTGTGCGTTCTTCGGCTTCTCTAATGCGTTCTTCTGGTGTCAGCAATTTTTGCCCTTCCTCGTCATACCAGTACAGCCACTCCCGCACTATACCTTGATAAATTCCCCGTTCTCGCCCAATTCCTAAACCAATTTCTGGCAGCCAAACGGGATTTCCTGACATTAAGATATATTCCCCATCAACTAGGCAATACACCTCCAAAGGTGTCTTTCTACGCCGAAGCGGACTATATACAACGTAGTATAAAATTCCTAATTCTTTGGCATAGAATTCTTTCTTGGTGCTATATTCTTCTCGATATATTTGGGAAACAACTTCTAGCGCTAAAATTGGCAGTTTATTTTCTTCCCACAGCACATAACTTAGGCGTAAATCCTCATCAATGAAGCGTTTAACTCCTAAGCTGAGAAACCCATCAGGGACGATGGCTGGTTTGTCTGGGTGATAATAAATACCCATGTCAACACCAAAGAACCAATCCCAGCGATCGCACCATACTAAAGCCAGTGTCGTTTTCAGCAAGCCGGGAATTAAATTTTGGAGTTCATTATCCACAGCAGTATCATCTGAGTCGGGTAGTTCTTCGGAAGATGGCAAACAATGCAGTGGATTGTAGTTTAACATGAGCGGTTTTGCCAAATTTGATTCTAGATAGATTGTAGGTAATCTATTGATGTTCGATCGCAGGGCAAGAATAAAGAACTATTTTTAGTGTAAACGTAGCCCGTCCTAAACATCGCCTGTGAATCTTTCTCAGTATTCACAGACTTGTGATTGCAAAATTTTACATTAAATTCATGGTTTTTTGATATTGATTACTAGAATCTCTAACTGACAATAGCAAAAAAGGGCAGGTACAAAACCCGCCCTGAAAGTAATCAATATTTAAACTAAACTAGCGATCGCTACTTAATTACCAATTTGGGGCGCAGTCAAAGAAACCTTTAGTGCATCGTCTTTTTGCTGTGCTAATGTCGGCACTGAATCACGCAATCTTGCCGTCAATTGTACAGTTGTAGCGTCATACATCTGAGTCAGCAATTTCGGATACAAACCAATACCAATAATTGGAATTAACAAACAGGCAATGATAAATACTTCACGGGGTTCGGCATCTATCAAAGCTTGGTGAGAAACTAATTCTTTGTTCTCTTCTCCGTAGAAAATTTCTCGCAACATCGACAGCAGATAAATCGGAGTTAAAATTATTCCCACTGCCATCAAGAACACTACAATGACTTTGAAAGTAGAGCTATAAGCATCACTAGTAGCAAAGCCGACAAACACCATTATTTCTGCCACGAAACCGCTCATCCCTGGCAATGCCAAAGAAGCCATCGAACAGGTGGTGAACATGGCGAAAATCTTCGGCATTCTCTTACCGACACCACCCATTTCATCCAACATCAGGGTGTGGGTGCGATCGTAAGTTGCGCCAACCAGGAAGAACAAACTCGCCCCAATTAACCCGTGGGAAACCATTTGCAACACTGCCCCACTTAATCCCAAATCGGTGAAGGAGGCAATACCAATCATCACAAAGCCCATGTGAGAAATTGAGGAGTAGGCAATTTTTCGCTTCAGGTTTCGCTGGGCAAAGGATGTTAAGGCAGCGTAGATGATGTTAACTACCCCCAAAACCACCAACACTGGTGCAAAAAGAGCGTGGGCATCGGGGAGCATTTGGGCATTCATCCGAATTAAGGCATAACCGCCCATTTTCAAAAGAATACCTGCCAATAACATGTGTACAGGCGCTGTTGCTTCACCGTGGGCATCAGGTAGCCAGGTGTGCAAGGGAATAATCGGCAACTTGACGGCGTAGGCAATCAGGAAGCCAGCATAGACGGCAAGTTGGAAATTGAGGGCGAAGTCTTTTAAGGCGAGCGATCGCATGTCAAACGTCACCGTATCGCCGTAAAATCCCATTGTCAGGGCAGACAGCAAAATAAACAGCGAACCGCCTGCGGTGTATAAAATAAATTTAGTCGCTGCATACTGCCGTCTTTTGCCTCCCCAAATCGACAGCAGAAAGTATATCGGTACTAGTTCCAGTTCCCACACCAGGAAAAACAACAGCATATCCTGGACAGCGAACACGGCAATTTGACCGCCATACATCGCCAAAATCAAGAAGTAAAATAGCTTCGGCTTGAAGGTGACAGGCCAAGCTGCTAAAATCGCCAGCGTGGTAATGAATCCAGTCAAAATAATTAGGGGCATGGATAAGCCATCTGCCCCTACTGACCAATTCAAATCTAGTTGGGGTACCCAGGGGTAACTCTCGACCAACTGCAAATCTGGATTGGAGAAATCATACCCAG
Organism: Nostoc sp. DedQUE12b; assembly: GCF_034530835.1. NCBI lineage: Bacteria > Bacillati > Cyanobacteriota > Cyanophyceae > Nostocales > Nostocaceae > Nostoc > Nostoc sp. DedQUE12b. Next base: position 109,047 of record NZ_JAVRCI010000003.1, read on the forward strand.
TATAAAAAGCATAAACAATTAGTGCAAAATCTATCAGCCCTACGATGAGGGAGTACCAGCGTACTGTTTTGCCTTCTTTATCCGGGATGATGGGAATCAGTAGTGAAGCGGCTATCGGCAACAGAATAATCGTCGTCAGCCACGGAAAATTAGCTGTATTCATCACAATTCGTCTGCTATCAAAATCATGTTTGGCAAAAAGTCACTAGTTATTAAGTAACAGCTTTTTGAGGATTTCGTCTTCCTCGTTAGGTTGATTTAATTAAATTGGCAATCCCCTATTTTTTCTCTTGGGAGTCTTTTTTGACAGTTGCAGGCGCGGGATGTGCGTTGTGATACTCCCAGTCAAGTCAAAAATTTACCCTAAAAAAGTTGGTAAAATTATAGTTTAGGGGTGCGATCGCAATGATAAAGCTCTTTTTGTGCTTGATCAAGAGGATAAAGAGTCAATATTTGCTTTGGCATAATTAAGAATTTCGAGAGTTCTTTGAGTAATCTGATCGGCATCAGCTTGGGTAATATTAGGATCGGTATTATAGTCAGCGCGTAAACGAGTTCTTTCTGCATCAATTAAATAACGATGAAATTCACGAGGAACTCGTTGTGGACGTGCAAATCTTTCTCCAAAAGCAGTAATTACGGCTGAATGTTTAGAGTAAGCAAGTCCTTCCCCTTCTAAAAAAGCAGTAGCAATATAGAACATCGTGTAATAGCCACGAGATGCTGCAAATTCAGCAAAACCTTTTTGGTTGAGTTCTTCTGCGGCTTGCAAACTTCTCTCCGCTTTTTCTAGGAGTTTTTGTTGTTCAGGGGTCATATTAATAACCCATCTTGTCTGACATTACGAAAGAAACCACTATTATAATTTTCTAGTTGTTCACTAGTAGCAAAAGCACAACTAATTAAAACATTATATTCTAAAGATAAATCAGCAATAATTTGACTTATTTTTTCACTTTCTTGAGAATAGTTAAAGACATCTTTCAATACAATTAAAATATCAATATCTGAGTCTGGTTGTGCTGTTCCTCTAGCTTGTGAACCAAATAAAATTAGTTTGTCTAATTGTTCTCCATAGAGTTGTTTTAAATTTTCGCGTATTTGGGGTAAAACTGTTGAAATTGGTTGAAATAGCATAATTTAAAATAGACAATTACTTTGTTTTATGTCTATGCTAACTCAAAAGCGGTGTCTTCTTTGGAAGACACTTTGCAAATGGCGATCGCAGCTATCACTAAAAATACACGTTCTTGTTTAGTGGTTGTAGAAAAAAGCGATTTGATGCAAAAAAAGCATAACAATAACACTAAGCTGCATATTTAATAATCTCCAATTCTGCTCCATTATTAATAGCTGACTCTGCTTTTCCTAAAACCTGTTCGGTAACTGTATCACTTAAATAATATTCACCGCACTTATCACAAATTTCTGCTGGAACTTTTTTTAAGACAATAATACATTCATCTCTTTCTAATATCACAGTTATTAAACCAGGTTTAGTTTCTCCATGCTTACAAATTATGCATTTCATCATCTTTGTCTCCTAGTTGTAAAACCATCTAACCAAATATTAGTATCAGGAATATAAGCTGCTACTACATATCCTGTATCTGTAGCTTCATCGTAGGAAAATACAACATGAATCGGCTTACCTTCTATAAAATCCAATATTAGATAACTGGGGTAGGGTGTATCATCAGGATTTTCTTCTATCACTTCTCCATAAAAAATCGCAGTTTTTACATCTTTTTGACTGACGCGACGATAAAACATTTGTTGGATAGCATGACGGGAGAAAACTAGATTTTGACAATCCATTAATTATTTTTTTAAAATTGTAATTAGTGAGAAATTTATTATTTTGCTAAATCTTGAGTTTATATTAATTTGTAGGGTGGGTTAGCGATAGCGTAGCCCACCATAAGTATTGATAATTAATAGTGGGTTACGGCGCAAAAAGATTATTCTATATATTTTTTTCTTCTGTTCTATCGGATTATGGGAAGTTATAAAGTCTGCAACCTATTTTTTGGGATGAATCTTAATAAGATTAACTTCATTATTCAATAAATTAATGTAGGGGCGGACATTTGCCCACCCCGATTAAAATCAGGTAACACCAAAAACAATCACTAAGCCCAAAACCGCCCCAAACACAATCAAGGCATAGAATTGAGCGCGACCGTTTTCTAGGTACTTCAGACCTTCACCACTGACAAGGGTGAAAAAGCCTGTGAGGTTAACAGCACCATCAACAACGCGGAAGTCAACTTCCATAACTTGTCTAGCTACGCGACGCAAGCCGAGGACAAAAACACGGTGGTAAATGTCATCAAAGTACCACTTGTTGAGGGATAACTCGTAAAGTGGTTGGATTTTAGCAGCGATCGCAGCCGGGTCAATTTTACGGCGCAAATACATCAGCGAAGCCAGGGTAATCGCAATCAAAGAAATTCCGACTGAGGCACCCGCCATGATGTAGAATTCCGTCGGATTGAACTCGGAAGCCTTTTCTATAACTTCGGAGAGAGTTTCGCTAGGAGGAAAGATAAACTCTTCAAAATAATTGGCGTAGGGAGTTCCCACCAAACCAATCAAAATCGAAGGCACAGCCAACAGTGCCAACGGCAGCGTCATTGTCCACGGCGATTCGTGGGGGGAGTCGCTGTGATGCCCGTGCGAGTCATGCGAGTCATGATGCTGACTAGTTGCCGCCAATTCTCCTTTCTTCATCGCCCCAGGCCCAAAATTCGGGACTGGTTCTTCTGACTCTAATTCCAGGACAATTGTCGCCGCAGCTTTCTTGAGTTTTTCCTTAATTTTCTCGTCAGTACCCCGGAATTTGCCTTCAAATGTCGAGAAATACATTCTAAACATATAGAAAGCCGTAATCCCGGCAGTTAGCCAGCCGATAAACCAGAGGAGTGGATTAGCTTCAAAAGCCTTTCCTAAAATTTCATCTTTTGACCAGAAACCAGCAAAGGGCGGGATACCAGAAATTGCCAAGCAACCAATCAAAAAGGTAGTTGCTGTGATCGGCATATACTTCCGCAGTCCACCCATCAAGCGCATATCTTGCGCTAAGGCGGGGTCGTGTCCAACGACACCTTCCATACCGTGAATTACTGAACCTGAACCCAAGAACAGCATCGCTTTAAAATAGGCGTGGGTCATCAGGTGGAATAGTCCAGCACTGTAGGAACCTATTCCCATTGCCATTACCATGTAACCAAGTTGGGAAATGGTGGAATAAGCCAAGCCCTTTTTGATGTCGTTTTGGGTAATGGCAATGGTTGCTCCCAAAAACGCCGTAAACGCCCCAGTAAAGGCAATGACATTCATTGCGGCTGGAACGTCTTCAAATACTGGGTACATCCGGGCAATCAGGAAAACACCAGCCGCCACCATTGTTGCCGCGTGAATCAAGGCAGAAATGGGGGTGGGGCCTTCCATCGCATCTGGTAGCCAGACGTGGAGGGGAAATTGCGCTGATTTTGCTACTGGCCCTAAGAAAACTAAAATCGCAAACAGGACAGCGAGAAAATTGCTGATAGAACCTGATTCTACGAGTTGGGCGAGGCGATCGCCCATGATATTAAAATCAAAGCTTCCTGTTGCCCAGAACAGCCCTAAAATGCCGAGTAATAGACCAAAGTCGCCCACCCGGTTGGTTACAAACGCTTTTTGAGCAGCATCGGCTGCTGACTTGCGATCGTACCAAAAACCGACCAGCAAGTAGGAACACATCCCGACGAGTTCCCAGAATATATAAATCTGTACTAGGTTGGGGCTGACCACCAGACCTAACATTGAAGAGCCAAACAAACTGAGATAGGCGTAAAACCGCACGTAACTGGGATCGTGAGCCATGTAGCCATCGGTGTAAACCATGACTAAGCAGGCTACCGTTGTGACAATCACTAGCATTAGGGCTGTCAGGTGGTCAATAGTGTAGCCCATGCTCAGGTGAAAATTACCAGCAGCTGCCCACTCAAAGGTGCGGAGAGAAGGCGCGTGTCCTTGAATTTGACTCCACAACAAGGCAAACGACAGTGCCATAGCTGCTGCCATCATGGAGATAATCACCACAGCGTTCAACTGCCGCAGGCGGTTTGTCACCTGATTCAACGAGATTAACCCTAGACCGACCAGCATTGCCCCAAGAAGAGGGAACACCGGAATCAGCCAGGCATACTGATAGATTACTTCCATCACTGACGCCTACTTTTAGAATTCATGATTAGCGTGTCGAAACTGTTAATAATTGTGACTACACCCTTTAGGATAAAATAACCCACCCAAGACTGATTGGGTGGGGTATTAAGCATGGTTTTAGATTTGGTCATTAGTCATTGGTCATTATTCATTGGTCATTAGTCCAATGCCCAATGCCCGATGACAGCAGTTGCTCCACTTGGGAAGACCCCTTGGCGCTAGCCTCTCCCTTTGGGAGAAGACCGCACTGCCTCCCCAATGCCCCATGTCCCATACCCAATATCCATCAGGCCGATCGGCATTCTAAGTCGACTGTTTTTGAACTTTTGTAGATTTTGGGGTAATTGCTGTAGCTGGCTTTAATCTCTTCTAAAGCTAGACGTAAATCTTCTCTGCCGCGAAAGCATTCCAAGCGATGGCGAATAGTGCCATTTTCAATCAATAGTAAAGTGGGTAGTGATTTTAGCCTATAGGTAGTAGACAATTTAAAATTTTGATCGGCGTTAACCCCGACTAATTTAATTTCATCCCCGCACTGGGACTGAAATTGCAATAACAGTGGGTGGATAACTCTACACAAGCCACACCAAGGTGCTTCAAAGTTAACTAAAACAGGAATAGGAGATTCTAAAACTTCTTGAGTAAATGTCCGCTCACTAACCGACAACACCATGACGCCTCTTGGATTATAAGGTTTTTATATCAAACTAGCTATCAGTACCGAATTTAGTAGTGCTGAGTTCTGAGTTCTGTTTGCTGAGTAGAAGTCCATAACTAAAGTTAGCGGATTGAATGAGGAACTCGTTTATTTTTCTTTTAGAGTAAAGCGGGGATTGGGACTAATTGCCAAGCTAATGAATACTAAGTTGCTTGCTTTTACTCAGGACTCAGAACTCAGCTACTGCTTCAGTGGAGGATTGGCAAGTCAGTAACTGCCGATAGATGTATTCAAGACACAAATATTTAGAACACAGAATTATTGGCAAAAATTGAGCGAGTTAATGTGTCTCTGACAGAAAAGCTACCTTAGAAGTCGCGTTGGCTTTTTTTTGGATGTTAAACTCCTGATTGCCGTGGCTGCCTGGGGATTTGACTGAATCTGCCACTTTCTTTCAAGGAAAGGCAGCTGACCAACGACTACCAATATAAAATCTCAAGCTGACTGAACGCACCCTCCACTGAATAGATGTTTGAATTTATCCTACATTGATTTGGGGCAATTGATAAGCTTAAATTTCCATCTATTTCGGATTTTCTCCTGACACTGGGGATCGTCTAAAGTTACCATCCTATACTACTAGTTGCTTCCAGTAACAGAGGGTGCGACCACCAAAGCAAAGCTATAAAAATGGCAACTCCCAAATAGGCAGGTCGGAGAAATTCCTGCCATTTGAGAGATTGACGCCCGTCAATAATTGCTTTAAAGGGAATAATTGAAGTCCGCTGTTTGGCAATTTCAAAAGCTTCTCCATAACGATCGCTCAAACGGCGATCCCCATGCCAAACCCCAAACAAGTGATGCAATATCAAGCCAATGGAAGTCACAAGGGTAAAGGTAGTACCCAGCCAGAGAGTATGGGCAACACACCAAATTATTTGTCCTACCATCTGGGGATGACGGGTAATCCGAATAATTCCTGTTTCGTAGAGATGAACTTGGGGCTTTTGAATAGCAGCAATTTCTAGTAGATTGAAGGTAGCAGGATATAAAAACAAAAACGAGATTGCTGACAGCAGCCAAACAAATTCTCGCACTCCTGGCACTCCTTGTACCTGCCAAATTTGCAAACCATCATAGCGGTGCCCAAAAAAGTAAATAATTAATATCACAGCCAACGGTAGGCTGACTAACGCAAAAAGAATGCGATAAAACCTTGGGCCAATGTATTTTTCTGCCCAAGGGCGTAAAGCAGCGCCTCCACTGTGAGCGATCGCAAAAACTATTTGTAACCCCAGTATGACAAAATGACTGGGTGTCAACCAAGAAATCAGCAGCATATACACAGGTGAAGTAATTTAAAGAAAACTGAATTCAGTACAACCAATACCACAAAGTATTCAAAAGGGGACTTTAGTCAAGATGTTGTGCTACTGTCTTTTTCGAGTCAAGTCTTCAAGTTTAATATGCAACAAATCATGTCCGGCTAATTGTTGCCAAACCGGATTTATTACGTGCATCTGCTCCTTTAAAAGTTTGTGGGTTGAGCCTTATGTCTGACCTTCCTTTCACTTTAGATCAGTTACGTATCCTGAAAGCGATCGCTCAAGAAGGAAGCTTCAAGCGTGCCGCTGATAGTCTTTACGTTTCCCAGCCTGCCGTTAGTTTACAAGTCCAAAATCTCGAACGGCAACTCGATGTCCCCTTATTCGATCGTGGAGGACGACGCGCCCAATTAACCGAAGCCGGGCATCTACTCTTAAACTACGGTGAAAAAATCCTCAGCCTCTGTCAGGAAACCTGCCGCGCCATCGAGGATTTACAAAATCTCCAAGGTGGTACTTTGATTGTCGGTGCTTCTCAAACCACCGGCACTTATCTTTTGCCCAGAATGATCGGTATGTTCCGACAAAAATATCCAGATGTGGCAGTGCAATTACACGTCCATTCTACCCGGCGGACTGCTTGGAGTGTCGCTAACGGACAAGTTGATCTGGCAATTATCGGCGGTGAAATTCCTGGTGAACTGTCAGAATCTTTAGAAGTGATTCCTTACGCTGAGGACGAGCTAGCGCTGATTTTACCTGTCTTTCATCCTTTCACCAAACTTGAAAAAATCCAGAAAGACGACCTGTATAAATTACAATTCATTGCCCTAGATTCCCAATCGACTATCCGCAAAGTCATTGACCAAGTGCTAGCACGCTGTGAAATCGATACCAGACGTTTTAAAGTTGAAATGGAATTGAATTCCATTGAAGCGATTAAAAATGCTGTGCAATCCGGTTTAGGGGCTGCCTTTGTTTCAACTAGTGCGATCGCTAAAGAGTTACAAATGGGCGTTTTGCACCGTACTCCCATTGAAGGTGTTGTCGTCAAACGGACGCTGTGGCTGATTTGTAATCCCAATCGCTACAGATCCAAGGCCGCAGAAGCCTTTAGCCAAGAAATTCTGCCCCAGTTTGCCAACCCAGGATGGAATCAAGATGTGTTAAAATTAACACAAAAAAGTTTAGTGTTAACTACATTGGAGGTAGCAACACCCACCTTATCTGGCGAAGACTAAAATCAGGTTATTAGTCCCTTGTCATTTGTCCTTTGTTTTTGTAAATGACCAAATAATTCGTAATGACGCTCCTCTGTCGCTAACTTAATTCGTAATTATTAACCCATTGCGTTTGTGCAGAGTGCTGTAGGCAAGCCAAAGGTTTGACATCAGGAAAAAAATTTCGTGTTCCTGATTAACAAATTTAGTTTCTCTGTAACCTGAACTAATTACGAATTACGTAGCTTGCTTCTTGCCATTCGCGTAGCGTCTCCTAGAGAAGGCGAGTATTATCAATTGCGAATTATTTTGACTAATCACGAAAATGGAAGTTTACTGCACTCGTCCACGTTGTCCACGCCCACAAAACTATTTTGCCGATTTAGATGATATTACGACACTGAAAACAACCCAGCAAAAGTATTGCACTACCTGTGGTATGCCACTGATGCTAGATGGTCGATACGTGCCAACGAAACTGCTGGGAAGGGGCGGGTTTGGAGCAGCATTTTTGGCACGCGATCGCCGAATACCGGGAATGCGTCAATGCGTAGTGAAGCAGTTTCAACCATCGGGAAATTTAACTTTAAATCAACTGCAACAAGCACAGTTGATGTTTGAGAGAGAGGCAGAAGTTTTAGCACAACTTGGTAACGATCACGAGCAAATACCTGACTTATTTGCCTTCTTTCCAATGATAGTTAATAGTTTGCAACCAGGACAGCAAGACCAATTTTTTTACTTAGTACAAGAATATATTGATGGGCAAAACTTAGAAGAAGAATTAGTTCAACAAGGAAAATTTTCTGAACAGCAAGTGTTGGAGGTGCTGCAAGAAATTCTGAAAGTACTAAAGTTTGTCCATCATAGAGGCATTATCCACAGAGATATTAAACCCTCTAACATCATGCGCCGTCGCGATGGTAGACTTTTTTTACTAGATTTTGGCGCAGTTAAACAAGTAACAAATGTTGCACTAGGTTCTGCTGCTTCTTCCACAGGAATTTATTCGATGGGATTTGCACCGCCTGAGCAGATGGCTGGGGGTCAAGTATTTCCATCTACAGATTTATACGCCTTAGCTGTAACTCTTATTACCTTGTTGACAAATCAGGAAGCAGTTAAACTATTTGATGCTTATAGCAACCAGTGGAAATGGCGAACCCAAGTGACTGTCAGCCCTCGCCTTGCTGACATATTAGACAAAATGCTGCTACCTGCTGCTAATCAGCGCTTCCAGTCAGCCCAAGAGGTTATAGATGCACTTAACTCACAGGCGGTTCAAGCCCCTACACAAATTAATTCACCCTCTGTAACACTTCCGCCACAACCGGCAAAAGGTTCTAATCCCGTCGTTCCCCGTCGTCCACCAACTCAGCCAGCGTTTTCGACATTGGAATTATTGGGTGGGGCGGCATTTAGTGGATTTGAGGGTGCATTGATCGCGATCGCTCTCTTCAGTCTTGTAAAAGAACCAATACTTACTTTAAGTGTTGCGTGTGTGATTTTAGGAATACTGATATTTGCCCAAACGAGGCGGTGGATTGAGAAGTTCGATTTATTAATTATTCCGGCAATTACTTTTGCGATTATTTTTTTTCTCCCCTTTCTACAGGGTAGTCTTGGTATCGTGGACGTAGTAATTTTATCAATTGCATCAGCCTTAGTAGCTATTTCACTGACAGCTATATTTAGACTTATTTATAAATTATTATCTCTGATACTTTAAATTTTTTCATGTCACAAAAAAATGAAACCACAATTTTAGCTTTGGCTCTGCTGCTAACAGTTGGCATAGTTGGCGGTGGGTTTTGGTGGTTTAGTAACAATGGGGCCAAAATTGGTAATAACATTATTCCAAATCAACAACTAGCCAACAATCCATCCTTACAAGACCGTATTAGTTTTGGAGAAAAATCTTTTACTCCAGGTGATATTTCTTCAGTAAAAAAAGAAGGAATACAGGCGATCGCTGCTAAAAGCTATGATAAAGCGATCGCCAATTTCACATCTGCTCTAAAACTCAACCGAAACGATCCAGAAGCATTAATTTTTCTTAACAATGCCCGCATCGGTTCTTCCAAGAGCTATACCATCGTGGCTTCTGTACCATTCGGCACTGACCCCAATGCTGCTTTAGAAATTTTACGTGGGATAGCCCAAGCTCAAAATCAAGTCAATACCTCAGGAGGAGTCAAGGGAGTACCGTTAAGGGTAGGGATAGCTAATGACGATGACAATCCAGAAATAGCCAAGCAAATCGCTTCCAGCCTAGTCAGCAATTCAGAAGTATTAGGTGTAGTTGGGCCGAATACTAGCGATTCTACCTTAGCCGCAGGTACTATTTATACTTCAGGACAACTTGTAGCTATATCTCCTACTAGTACATCTGTCAAAATCTCTAACTTTAGCCGCTACATTTTTCGGACAGTTCCCAGTGATTTTATGGCTGCGAGAACTTTAGCTAACTATATGGTGAAAACCTTGCAGAAAAAAAATGCAGTGGTTTTCTTTAATTCTCAGAGTAACTATAGCCAGTCTTTAAAGTCGGAGTTTGTTTCATCTGTTTCCCTAGAGGGTGGACAGGTAGCCAGCGAATTTGACTTATCTAAGGCGGATTTTAGTGCGGCTAAAAGTCTAGAACAAGCAACTAAACAAGGTGCAGAAGTATTGATGTTAGCTGCTAACACTGAAACTCTCGATAAAGCACTGCAAGTAGTTCAGATTAACCAGAAACGGTTAACTCTGTTGGGGGGAGATGATGTTTACACCGCTAAAACTTTGGAAATTGGCAGAGAACAAGCTGTGGGGATGGTAGTGGCAGTTCCCTGGCATATTGATAGCGATCCTAAGTCAGATTTTCCCCAGAAATCGCGGCAGTTATGGGGCGGTGATGTGAGTTGGCGAAGTGCCCTCAGCTATGATGCCACTGTAGCTCTAATTGCGGCATTAGAACGTAATCCTACGCGAGCTGGAGTTCAGCAAGCACTCTTGTCATCTGACTTTTCTGCCACTGGGGCTTCTGGTACAATTCGCTTTTTAGGATCAGGCGATCGCAATGCCTCAGTGCAACTTGTAAAAATTGTTCCTGGTTCTCGCTCTCGCACTGGTTATGACTTTGAACCAGTGCGTTAATCAGCAATTAAAAATTAAAAATTAACCAATTGTTAACCTGGTAAAACCCTCAAGATGAGAAATTGAGCTTTATGGGGAAAAATCTTAGTATCAACTAATAACTTATCCTCACTAACACCCAAGTCTTGAGAAAAAAGACGAATAATCCAGGGGAAATTTATTATACCTTGATTTATAAAGTAGTCAGAAGTGAGGATTTATCTGCATTTTTAGTAAAACACCCGTCCTCCAAATACAATCTCAAGTAGCAAGCACTTGTCAAGTCAAGCACTTATATTGAATGGATGCGCGGGTAATTATACTATGTCCCAAAAAAATGAAACAACTATTCTTGTATTATCCATCCTAATCACCGTCGGGCTAATAGCTGGCGGTTTTTGGTGGTTTACTAGAAAATCTGGTGTCGAGCTAAATACAATTAATTCTGGTAGTACCAAAACGCCCCAAACAGGCTCAGAACAGCCTAGTGGCAATACTTTCACTTCAGTAAAGGATGTTCCTACAGGATTATTCAATTACGGAGGTAGTACATCTTGGGCACCGATTCGACTAGGAGTTGATCCAGCAATTCAAGCCGCGCGGCCAGAGTTACGGCTGCGCTATGTAGAACCCAGCAATGCATCGCCTGGTTCTGGTACTGGAATTCAGTCCTTGATAGACGATCAACTAGCTTTTGCCCAGTCCTCCCGACCAGTTCTAGATCAAGAATTAAGCCGTGCCCAGCAGCGTGGGTTCAGTTTGAAACAAATTCCTGTGGCAATTGATGGTTTAGCAGTTGCAGTTAACCCCAACCTGAATATTCCAGGACTAACAGTAGAACAGTTAAAGTCAATTTACACAGGCAAAATCAATAATTGGAGCCAGGTGGGCGGCCCCAATATCCCGATCAAGCCCTATTCTCGCCGCGTTACTGATGGCGGTACTGTCGAACTTTTTGTCCAAGACATCTTGGGTGGTCAAGCTTTCAGCTCCAATGTAGAATTTATCTCCACAACCACCCAAGCCTTGCAAAAATTGGCTGATAGTCCTGGTAGCATCTACTACGCTTCTGCCCCAGAGGTGATTCCTCAATGCTCAATTAAGTCCTTGCCGTTGGGGCGCACGCAAGGGCAATACATTGCTCCATACCAAGAACCTTCTGTCCTCCCGTCTGAATGTCCTGGTAAACGGAACAAGTTGAACATTGAGGCATTCCAATCAGGAAAATACCCGATTACCCGCAATCTGTTTGTGGTGGTCAAACAGAATGGTCAGACTGAGCAGCAAGCAGGTGTCGCTTACGCCAACTTACTGCTGACTGAGCAGGGACAGCAACTGATTACCCAAGCGGGATTTGTCAAAATTCGCTGACAAGAGCGAATCGCACTCAAGACAGAGTGGCGGAAATCGCCGCTCTGAACTGTACCTTAACCAGCTCTATTAATCGACTCTGCTGGCAAGCAAATGAGATTATCCCCTTGAGTCAGGATTAAACCACGTTGACGCAGCTTACCCATCAAGCGGGTGACGGTGACACGAGTGGAACCAATCGCGCTACCTATTTGGGCATGAGTGAGGGGAAAAGGCAGACAATAACCGCGAATCACATCAGGATCAGTGTCGCTCATTGCTGGCTCTCCATATTCCTCAATTAACAATGTGAGAAATCCTAAGAGTCGGTCAATTGTGCGGCGTTGTCCCAAGGCACTCAGCCACAGCAGCTTACGCTGGTGCTGATACCTAAAGGCATCCATAACTTCGCGACGGAAGTGAGGCCAATTGTCTAAATCATGCCAGTACATCCACAGCACCGCAGTTTGATCGACATGGGCGTAAGCCTGGAGTGTGAATGGTGACTGAGCAACAATTTCAAATGGCTGTCCCGCTCCCACAAAACCCAAGAACGCTTCTTCTGGAGTTCTGTTGATTCGTCGAGACGTTAGCTGACTGGCAGTCGCACTAACTTGGGCGGTTCCTACCATACGGATCGCACCCCTTTGCACCAAATACAGCAATCCAGGCCGGGCTGGAATGCGCTCATCTTTGCTAAAGGTGCGGCAGCGATAGTGTTCTTGAGCCCAGTCAAGAATGCGTTGCCAAGTCAAAAAAGGCCGTGATGCCTCAGAAAAGGAGGATGGAGATTGCATAGGTAACAAAGAGCGTTCGGCTGAAGACAAAGACGTAAATAAAAGGGTGCAAGGAGTGTCTTTGTGTTGACGAGGCAGGCTTAACGCCTAACAGCGCCAGCCAATCCAAAGAATAGAAAGCAAATTACTCTCTACTCTTTTGTTATACTTCCTACTGTACAATGGTGGTAGTAAAGTTTACTTACTATTCATCGATTATTCATCAAATTTTATCCTCTTCTCATTTTTCTTCATCTAAATTAAATTTATACCGCAAGGCAGATGACAGAAATGTAACAAATATATCTTACATGACTATTTAAATAATATTACGTGCATTCTAAAATACCAGTTAGCAAATATACGTCAATCAAACAGCTATTATATAGTTATTTAATAAAATCACTAAGCATTGATACTTATAATGCAAAAAATATATGCATAAAAAGGGAAAAAATTCCTCTATATAAAGGTAGAGATGACAATAGAGTTCTCTATACCTCAAGTGTGTCTCTGCGACTATCAAAATCTCAGAATCGAAAAGCGATGGAGCTTGCTAGTGCGATCGCTTCAGATTTATCAGGGATTTGTGAGGACGTTTTTAGCATTCAAATAGTTCCCCCAGGTTGGATAAATTTTGAATTAACTCACTCAACCTTAGCGGCTTGGTTACAAAGTCTCGTAGTCGGTAGTTCAGGGAAAGCAGGGGAGCATACTTCTCTACCAGAGGCTGCGCCAACGACTACGCTCAGTAACCGGGGGAGCAAAGGAGCAGAGGAGACAATTGGTGCCCAATCCCCAGTGCCCAATTCATTGTTTGCTGTTGAATATGCTCATGCACGTTGCTGTTCGCTAGTGCTTCTGGCTCATCGAGAGGGATTGATTAAACTTAAAGAACCAGTTCCAAATACTAGTCCAGGTTTTTGGGATGTTATCTCTCCTAACCCACTACCTTGGCTTAATTGCGACGGAACACTACAACTCAATCACCCAGATGAGCGTCGTTTAATTGGCGAATTAATACAAGTGGTAGACAACATAGAGTGCCCTGATGTTAGCGGTTCTGTGAAATGGGAAAAAGTAGCGCTGAATTTGAGCCAAGCTTTTGAAAAGTTTTGGTCTAATTGCCGGATTTGGGGTGAGGTGAAAATTACATCACCAGAGCTAGCCCAAGCTAGACTCGGATTGCTCATGGCTACTCAGTCAGTATTAAAATTTGTCTTAGAGGAAAATCTGGGGGTTTTTGCGCCTTTGGAGTTATAAATCGGTAATGTCGCTTAGGCAAAAATAAAAACTTTTTATATAGCTATTGACTCGATGCACCACCTCGGATACATTAGCAGGTGTGTGAGGAGCGAACCAGCAGGGGCACCGAGACGAAACACGGCCAGTCGTCGGTGTCCTTTCTGATTTATATGGGTTAGATTTTAAAAAGTGCCCTGACTACAGCAAAAACTTTTCAATAGCTACTGCTGCCCCATCTTCTTCTACGCTAGGAGCTACCCACTTAGCGATCGCCTGCACTCCTGCTGGTGCGTTGCCCATAGCTACACCAAGTCCGGCATACTCCAGCATTTCCACATCATTAAAGTTATCGCCAATCGCCATAACGTTGGCTAACTGTAATCCCAGGAATTCTTCGGCTAGGTAACGTATAGCAGTCCCCTTGTTTACAGAGGCGTTAGTTGCTTCAAAAAAGGTAGCAACGGAGGTTGTCAGATAAAGTTCAGCGGGTGTGTATTGGCGGCGCAAATTTCCTAATAACTTATCGATTACGTCAGTGTCATCAGATAAAGCAAGAATTTTTGTCGGTTCATTCGTTAAGGCTTGACGCAAATCACCCACAGGAATCGCAATAATACCAGAACGTTCTGCATAAATTTTGGTTTCTCTGGTTAACTCACGAACGTATAGTTGATCGTTGATGTAAAAGTGAACAGATAGAAGCGATCGCAACTCAGGCTTTTCAAAATAGTCGAGTAACTGGTGGGCGATTTCTCTGGAAACAACCCAATGGCGATGAATTTTTTGGGTGATTGGGTCTTGAATCCAGGCTCCTTGATAGGCCATTAATGGTAGCGTAGAGCCGATATCTTGGTGGAAGCGCAAGGCTGAACGATACATTCTACCTGTGGCGATCGCCACTTGAATTCCTCGTGCTTGCGCCGCAAAGATTGCTTGCTTTACAGGTTCGCTGATAGTGTTAGAGTGCCCAGCGATCGTGCCATCTATATCCAAAACTAGTAGCTTAATGTCTTTTGCAGCAGCCTGATTGTCAGTAGATGCTTTCTGCATAATTTCCTAGATTTTAAGTTCCAGTAAGAGGTTAACAGGCTCCAGCGACCAGTGGGGAGTAGTAGAAAAAATTGGCATCTCTAGTTAATCCAATTTCCTTACCATGAGGATGTTAACTTACACAATTTTAGATTTTAGATTTACCCCAGGGAGCAATACACTCGCTTTGAGGATTTTGGATTTATTTAAAAAGTCTTAAAAATTATGGCTAATAGGCGCAATAAAAAACCCGATTTTTCTGAGAATCGGGTTTTTTTATTTAAATTAGATAGCCTGATCGATAGATAGGATGGGAAAACCTACCTATTCAAGAAAGTCTATGAATTGGAGACCTTGATCCAGCTTTTTTTGCGTTGTGACAATAGACAAAGCCCAGCAATTAAACCAATTCCAAGTGTGGCAGAGGATTCAGGTACTGATTTCACCTCATCGTAGTCATAAGTTACTTTGATACCTGCCTTAGCATAAGTATCAATATAGGATCTCATGTTGCCCGAACCCGTAACTACTGAATTGGCTAAAGCTGAGAACAAAAAGTCTATGTTGCCATTACCAATGAAAGACTGTAAGAATTGAGTATTGGTGAAAGACTGAGTAGCAGATTGTGTGGCAGTTAAGTTAGAAATAGTCTTTCCAGAAGTGCCACTATAATCAGTGATACCGTCATACTTAGCAGCTTGATAACTCGATATATCTTGTGGATTGAGCGCAAACAGAGACTGATTATTTAGTTTTAAACTGAGTTGACTAGAAAGATTTACTGTTACCTGAGTCGCGGTTGGACTCCTGTTCTCAAAACCTGCATTTCCAAGGATGTCGCCAGTAAAACTTACCGTTACACCCTTGAGTGTACCCAGAGATGAGTCAAATTTTTGGACGCTTAAAGGTGCATCAATGATATTTGTGAAATCGTAATTAGTGGAACTAGTGTAAGATAGAGAAGCTGCATTAGCTGCTCCAGAAGTTGCAACAATTCCTGCCAAAGTTGTAGCAGCAGCTAGAGTGTTGAATAGTTTTGTTGTCATGGATAAAAGATGCTTTTCTGAAACGAATCATTACGGGATTACTAACCTATTTGTAACTCTGAAACTTTGCTTGTAGTCTTGATAAATACACGTAACTTTATGTAAAGTTATTATGTTCAAATTTCTTCGATAAATAGACTTTTTGATTGGTATATATAAAGTTTTATTAAGGCAAGAGGTTTTGTTCATGGTAATATTATGTCGAAATATTAAGCTAGTTTTTGTTGGTTCCTGAGAAGTAAGCTGGGTCAACCTAATTAAACATAAAAGGCTTAGGAGTATAGATCCCCAACTTCTGGTGATAATTTGGGGATCTAGTTACTATCTGGTTACTATGCTTATACTCACGTACTTAATTGGGCTGATATCTCTGCCAAAAGTTGGTTTTACTTGCCTTCCGTACTAAAACTGCAAATGCGTAGATAAAAATTCGTCTAAGATTATACAAAAAGTTATTTCGTACGCAAAAACTGGACTATTTTTAGCAAAGCCAAGCAGAACAAGCATCTGAAATTGCTAACTATGTGACAAAGCTTCTGGCTAAAATAGGGCTATGTCTGAAATCACTTCTGTAACTGCAACACGCCCCACGTTCATCCTCGTAGATGGACACTCGCTAGCTTATCGTTCATACTTTGCCTTCGCCAAAGGGCGAGATGGAGGACTGCGTACCAAAACAGGGATTCCCACCAGTATATGTTTTGGTTTTGTGAAGTGCCTGCTAGAGGTAATGGCAACACAACAGCCCCAAGCAATGGCGATCGCTTTTGATTTGGCTGAGGCAACTTTTCGTCACGAAGCTGACGAGACTTATAAAGCTGATCGCCCGAAAACGCCGGAAGACTTCATTCCCGACTTAGAAAACCTGCATGAGTTGCTGAACGGCTTCAATCTACCCATTTTTACTGCCCCTGGTTTCGAGGCAGATGATGTTTTGGGAACCTTAGCACAACGAGTAACTGCTGCTGGGTATAGAGTGAAGATTCTGACTGGCGATCGCGATTTATTTCAACTGATAGATTCTGACAAAGAAATCACTGTTCTGAATTTTAGTCCAGATGCCCTAAAGCGCTCTACAAATAGCATCACGGAATTTGAAGCAGAACAAGTCAAAGAGAAAATGGGCGTTTTGCCTTCACAAATTATTGATTTCAAAGCTCTGTGTGGTGATAAATCAGATAATATTCCTGGTGTCAAGGGAATTGGCGAAAAAACAGCAGTGCAGCTGCTGAATACATACAGTTCACTTGAGAATGTTTATGCTGCGTTAGATGAAATTAAAGGCGCAACTCAGAAAAAACTGGCAGCAGGTAAAGAAGATGCCGAAAAGTCTCGCTATTTGGCAACCATAGTTTTAGATGTTCCTATAGAATTTAATTTAGAAGATTGCAAATTAAAAGGTTTTGATACAAGCGTCTTATCACCAATTTTAGAGAAATTAGAATTCAAGTCTTTTTTAGGCAGGATAAACGACCTCCAGCAACGTTTTGGGGGCAAAACCGAAGAAAAGCAAGAAGCCAAAACAGAGGCAAGTAATACCAATTTTACTAACTCAGAATTCAGCGCTGATGAAGATAATGATTTGTGGTTTTTTAGTGCTAGTGATACAGCAGTAGTTCCACAACAATCTACTTCTCCAATTACACCACGCATCATTAATACCGAAGCCAAACTCACTGAGTTAGTGAAACTTTTACAAAAATTTACTAATCCAGAAATACTAGTTGCTTGGGACACTGAAACTACCGATTTAGAACCAAGAGATGCTGAATTAGTAGGAATTGGTTGCTGTTGGGGAACGGAACCAGATGAAGTAGCCTATATTCCTGTGGGGCACAAAACTGGAGAAAATTTAAATAAAGATTTGGTGTTAGAAGCATTACGCCCAATTCTTGAAAGTGCTGATTATCCCAAAGCTTTACAAAATGCCAAATTTGACCGCCTAGTTCTCAGATGTCAAGGAATTAATTTGGCAGGAGTTGTGTTTGATCCCATGTTGGCAAGTTACATTCTAAATCCCGATTCAAGTAATAACTTGATGGATTTGTCGCAGCGATATTTGGGATTGATAGCTAAAAGTTACTTAGATTTAGTCCCTAAAGGCAAAAACATCGCTGATATAGATATTCCCGCCGTCGCAGATTACTGCGGGATGGATGCTTATTCTACCTTTGGTTTAGTGGCAAAATTGGGCGAGGAACTGAAGCAATTTCCAGCTTTGTCTAAGCTATTTGTGGAAGTCGAACAGCCACTAGAAGCTGTTTTAGCTGAAATGGAATATACAGGTGTTCGGATTAATTCAGCTTATTTACAAGAACTTTCGCAGCATTTAGAAACTGAGTTAGCGAGGTTAAAAGAAGAAGCAACCGAAATAGCTGGGGAAAATTTTAACTTGGGTTCTCCTAAACAGTTGAGCCAAATTTTGTTTGAAAAGTTAGGGTTAAGCACCAAACATTCTCGTAAAATTCAAACGGGCTTCTCTACAGATGCAGCAACACTAGAAAGACTTCAAGAAGATGATAAAACTGGATTTGTTGAAGCGATCGTTGAGTATCGCACGCTATCTAAATTAAAGTCTACTTATGTTGATGCATTACCTGCATTGGTGCGTCCAGATACCCAGCGAGTGCATACTGATTTTAACCAAGCAGCAACATCAACTGGTAGGTTATCTTCTTCTAATCCGAATTTACAAAATATCCCCATTCGTACGGCCTTTAGTCGCCAAATTCGGAAGGCGTTTTTGCCAGAAGCTGGTTGGTTAATGGTGGCTGCTGATTACTCACAAATTGAATTACGGATTTTGGCTCATTTAAGTCAAGAGCCGATATTAGTGCAAGCATATCAGCAAAATGAAGATGTTCATACTGTGACGGCGCGGTTAGTCTTTGAAAAAGAAAATATCACATCAGAAGAACGAGGGATCGCAAAAACTATCAATTTTGGCGTGATTTATGGAATGGGTTCTCTCAGGTTTTCGCGCTCAACTGGGATAGATAAGACCATTGCCAACGAGTTCATTAAGCGGTTTAATGAACGATATCCGAAAGTTTTTGCATATTTGGAGCGAGTGAAAAAAGAAGCGATCGCTCTTGGTTATGTAGAAACTATTTTCGGTCGCCGTCGTTATTTTGACTTTACTAATAACAGTTTACGCAAATTAAAAGGCAGTAACCCAGAAGATATTGATCTGAGTAAGTTGAAGAATTTGGGTGCTTTTGATGCGGGTTTGTTACGCTCTGCGGCTAATGCACCAATTCAAGGTTCTAACGCTGATATTATCAAAATTGCAATGGTGAGATTGCATGAGGTTTTGAAGAACTATCAGGCGCGTTTATTGTTGCAAGTTCACGATGAATTAGTGTTTGAAATCCCCCCTAATGAGTGGGAAGAATTACAAGTGCAAATTAAGTCGGTGATGGAAAATGCAGTGCAGTTGAGTGTGCCGTTGCTGGTAGATGCACGTGTCGGTGACAATTGGATGGAGACGAAGTAAGTTTAACTGGGAATTAGAAAAATTAAATTAATAATTCGTGATTCGTAATTAAACTGATAGCGTCATTAGTAATTACGAATTACGAATGCTAATGTTATACCATTCTTATTCATAGAAAGGAATTTTAATATGCATCGTCGTTGGCTCTTATCTGGTTTAGCAATTTTGTTGAGTATAGTTTTAGTTGCTTGTACCACTGCAAATACTCAGCAACCACAAACCCAAGTGGAAAATACCACTGAGGCGACTAACGCGAACTCTCAGCAATTACCAAAAGGATCGGCAAAAAGAGTGGTTGCTCTTTCTTCTCTTTCTGCTGATATTATCTCTCGACTCGATCAAACAAAAATTGTTGGAATCACTGGTAGTAAATTATTTAAGAATGACTCAAAATTCAAGGATATTCCCCGCGTTAGCGAAGGGCAGAGTCCGCCAAATTTAGAGAAAGTAGTAGCACTTAAACCAGATTTGGTTATTGGTGCTGAAGGTTTTTCTAATATCCCAATTCAAAAACTTCAGCAGCTAGGAATTTCAACTCTGCTCACTAAGGTGAATAGCTGGGAATCTTTAGAGAAACTTACTAAAACACTGGCTCAGTCAATAGATGCTAATCCTCAGCCTTTGTTAAACCGTTACAAAACTTTCTTGCCAGATAAGCCAACTCAAAGTCCTTCTACTTTGGCGTTAGTTAGTCGTCAACCAATTTTAGCGCCAAATAAAAACAGTTGGGCAGGGGATTTGCTGGCAAAATTCCAGGCGAAAAATATAGCAGCAGATTTACAAGGAAAAAGTCCAGTTGGTGGCTATGTGACGCTTTCGGCTGAGAAAGTTTTAGAAGCAAATCCAGAGGTGATAATTTTAGTTAATCCTCCACAAGGAAATTCGGAAGCGGGGCTTTTAGATTCCTTGAAAAAGGAAGCTTTTTGGCAACAACTGCAAGCAACTAAAAATAATCGAGTCTATGTGTTTGATTATTATGGTCTGGTGAATCCAGGTAGTATAGATGCAATTGAAAAGGCTTGTCAGCAGCTTAAACAAGCGTTGTTTACACCACAGGGCACTTAGATTAATAATGGAAGAACGCCGCAGTCAATCAAGGATGCATTTATCGGAGGTGATTTTAGATAAAACCCTGATAAAACTAGGTTTTCAGTCTCAGAATCTTTTCAAAAATCAAACCGAAATCCTATATTAAGGAGTATTCTTTACTTATAGATACCAGTATTGAAAAATGCAGATTGCTAAACTTCTCAAAAAATTTTGGCGATGGTTTCGTTTGTTCTTAATTAGTAGACTTGATAGACCTTCAGATAACTTAGTTGTTATTATAATTAGTCTAATACCACTCATTTTGAATTGGGATTTAAATTGGTCAAGTAAAATTATTTTTGAGTTTGATATATTAAACAAAATTTTCAGGATATATTTTTATATTACACCCTTATTGCTATTTATTAATAGTTTTTTATTCAAAGAAAACTTGCTAAAATTTTTTAGTATTCTAGTAGCAGGATTTTTTGGCTGTTTCATTCTTTTTGTGTTTCTCGTACAATTAGCTCTAGGTAATCATATTAACCTTGTTGAGCGAGTAGAATGTCCAAATGGTAAAATTTTTAGTGTTTATGAGAACTTTGAACCAAGTTTTCTCACTTCTGATGACGCTATTTGCCGATTTGAGTTACAACAAGATAGAATTTTTATAGGAGTTATCAAAAACATCAAGGAAGTTGGAGAAAAAAAGTGTCAAGTTAATACTAGAGAACTTAGTTTTCAAAACCGTCTTATAAATACGTGTACCCGATAGCATTTAAATTACTTTAAAACAAATTTTTATTTTTCCTTTTCTGGCACATCTCTGTGCTACACAAACAGTTTGATAAATTTAGTGTTTGAGTTCCAATATGTAACTCAAACACTACGCGTCTTAATCTTTTGCAGAACTAATCGGTTTTTGATCAAAAGCGATATTTTTTTTACCTTGAGGAGAAGCACCTCCAAGACTGCGGAAATACAGTCCTCCAATGGTGAGTAAAAATCCCACATATCCCACTGCTTGCACAAGATAGAGATTGTCTCTATAGCCAAATAAAGATTTGAGAATAATCCCAGGAAACTGTTCGTCAGGCAAGATTGTGGAAGTATTGGAAACCATTGGCCCCAAAATACAGGAGTGGACTTTTGTAAAACGTTCGTAATAGAAACAAAGGCTTTCTGTAGCACGACTGCTAAGGGCAAGATTAGCCACAGCTTCGTCAAAATGTTTTAAAGCTGAAACTACCAATCCAGCGACAATCAACACCAATAAAACGCCCATTACCTGGAAAAACTGGCGGATGTTAATTTTTACACCCCATTTAAATAGCAGCACTCCAATGGCAGATGCCGTTACCAAGCCAGCAATAGCACCCAATGCTGGCATTAATCCCTGTTGAAAATTTGCTGCAACGAACAGAACAGTTTCAAAGCCTTCGCGGACAACGGCAATTAAAATTAAAGTAAAAACACCCCAGCCAGCATTTGAGTTTTGTGTCAGCGCTTCTGTTACTGCTCCCTCAACTGTAGCTTTCATGAATCTGGCTTGTTTAGTCATCCAGATTAGCATCCAACTAAGCATTGCGATCGCTAATACACTAAACACACCTTCTAGCGCTGGCTCAACTACAGTAGTGTATTGAGGATTCGCGGCTCCCAGTACTTGAATTATCCAACTGAATAGCACACCGATTAAGGCACTGACGACAATGCCAACGCCGACACCAGCATATACCCAAGAGTTGAGTCGAGATTGTTTAGCTTTTTTTAGCAAAGCTAGCACAATACCAACAACAAGGGCAGCTTCCACTCCTTCTCGAAGTGTGATTACAAAAGTAGGTAGAGCAGTACTAAAATTCATCTTTTGTCCTTTATCTTTTGTCCTTTGTCATTAGTCCTTTGTCCTTTGTCATCTGTCCTTTGTGCTTTGAATTTCTTTTTGACTAATGAGCAATACTTCTCTACGAGACGGTGCGCGTAGCTTGCTTCCCCGGAGGGGTACAACTACGCTCTGTTACCACGCCAACGGCTACACGGTAGTTGAATCTCGACTTACTTCGACTACGCTCAGTACAAGTCGCTCGATTACCGCGCAGTTGAAACTCAGTACAAGTGACTAATGACTAAGGACTAATGACTAATGACTATTAACCAAAATCGCGTAGCATCTTTTTCAGTTCGAGATTATGCATCTCTTCTTGTCCAATCATACCGCGAGCGAATTCTTCAAGGTAAATGCTGGCATTGGTGACAGTTTCGAGCAGTTTTTTATACAGATCCAATGCCTTTTTTTCATGAGATAAACTTTCTTCCAAAATATCCTTGACTTTATGCTGATAGGTTTCTTCCATTGGGGCGATTTTCAGGGAGGGATGCCCATCTAAACCGGTGAGAATTTCTCCCACTTGTTCGGCATGAAGTAAAGATTCACTTGCCTGTGCTTTGAAAAAAGCCACAATTGGAATACGGTTAGGGCCAGTCACCATTAAAGAGTAATGTGTGTAGCGCACTACTCCTGCTAGTTCAAATTCCATGATGGCGTTCAGCAGGTCAATAGTCTTTTTATGGTCAAGTTCTTGCATCAGTTGTTAGTTAAAGTAACGAAGGGAGTGTAATTAGTTAGGAGTGAGGAGTGGGAAGTTAAGAGTTAGTATTTTGGGATTCATAACTCATAATTCATAACTCCTAACTCCTAACTCCTAACTATTTTAAACTCCTTAACCTATACTTCCCATTAAATTAAAGGTAAGAATTCAGGAGTCAGAATTCAGAATTCAGAATAGTTAAACAATCAGGAGAACATTTGATGAATAAATATACCAATCATTCTAGATTCCTGATAAATTCTGGCTGCTGACTCCTGGGTGCTGAATTCTTACAATTAAAGTGTTATCGCTGTGCTTGGGTATTGGATTTGTTAACCACTTTTTGAGAGTTTTCCTCAATGGTTTTGACCAGCTTGGTAACATCATTAGGTGTTTTGACTGCTTTTGCCGGTGGGATGGCAGCGGGCCAAACTTTTATGAGTTCAGCGAAACTAGTATCAATCGCTTTGTGTGCTTCGGGATCTGCTTGAGCTACTTGACTAGAAATTCCTTTGTATAATTCATTGGCGTAAACTACAAAACCACGGGAGTCTTGATACTCAATTGGTGCGGTTACTTTACCATCTGCGATCGCCGCACCATATTCGGAGTTAGCTGCATCTAATAGTTCGTTAATTACCTGTAGCGTAAATCCTGGTTTTGAGCGTTGATCTGCTGGCAAAGCTGCGATCGCTCCATCCACTGCTTGCACTGAAGAAGTAAAATTAGTTTTAACTTTGCTATCCTTGGGACTAGATTTCACTAAATCTTGCAAACTTACCAATGTTGTCTTAAATTCTTTGACTTTGCGCTCATTTAATTGTTCTTCTACATCAACATATATTTCTTCAACTGGATGTCCAATATGAGGTTCTGCCTGTTTTGGCTGATTCTGATCCAGCAGTTCTTGTGCTACCAAAAGATGCCCTTTCATTAAGCCTAATTTAGACATATAGTCAACATCTTTTGCCTCACCTGTGAGTACCACTTCTTGAACACCAACCTGGTCTTTAATTTGGTCGAACTGTTCTTGAGTAATTACTTTTTTAGTAACTAAATCTTCTGGGCTACCGTAGGGACGATTTGCCTGGATTTTGTTTGATAAAGCCGGAATACCTAGCTTGGCTTCAAACTTATCCAATTCTGACAATATAGCGCTGTTAATGTTAATTTTTTCTTTGCTACCGTGACCACTATGATTGTTACTACTTACTGCCTCTGTAGCGGGAGTGTTAGGAACTGGTGCTGATGGATTTTCTGCGGTTGGTGTACCGCTACAGGAACTCAAGGTAACTATTAAGGCTGCTGCTGCTGTTAAACAGATATAACGAATTTTTATCATCTTTGCTCCTCGCATAACTAAAAAAGGTATTAATTGAAACATTTCAAACTATTACTATTACTAGAAAATAGTTTGTTTGACACATTGTCAGAAATTTTACTTTTGCATATAATAAGATTTTTTATCAACTACTTACCGAAACTTTAATAAATCAATTACAAATTACTAATAATATCGTCAGGAACTCTTAACAGGATTTTGAGAGTTGCTCTCAGCAAGTACTTCAAATTGACCCATGCAACCGTTTTCTGCGATCGCATCCTGATGGGGATGGAACATATACTTACCTGGATAGCGAAAAGCAAATTCTAAGATGTGCCTTTCTGCTACACCCATCGTAATCACATCTGTTTTCTCGCTAGGAGTCATAGTCATGCCAGAGCGATAGACATCAAAAAAGTTGGCGTGGAGATGAAACGTCACTGCTGGATCGTATTCAATGATGTTGAGGACATACAGCCGAATCAACTGATCTTTGTAAATGCCAATGGGATGATGCATGTAATAGTGGGGCAAACCATTGAAGGCGTAATAATCGTTATGGCTATCATCATTCACGTCATACCCACCCATCACTAATACAATCTCATCAGCTGGGGGACGGGGAGTCGGTGGATCGATAATAAACATTCCGTACAGCCCCTTGGCAATGTGCCGGGTGACTGGTTCAATATGGCAATGGTATAAATGAACGCCATAGGGTTCAGCATCAAATTCGTAAATTGTGGCGCTACCGTTGCTGATTGGACGAACACCATCCATTTCTGCTGGATGAACGCCATGAAAATGTAAAGAGTGAGAATGTCCAGCGTTGTTGAGAAATAGTACCCGGATGCGATCGCCCTGTTTTGCCCGTAGCGTTGGCCCTGGTATGCGACCGTTTAAATCCCAGATGTTGTAAGAGACAGCACTATTGAGTTTTATTATGGAAGTACCAGCAGTTAACTGAAATTCCCGGATAGTCCGCCCATTTTCTTGCTTCACCGTCCCATAATCAAAATCTCTTAACATCTTCATTGGGTTAGTAACGTCGTCTGGTGCTGACCTATCGAATGGTGGCACTTTAACGATTGGCTTACTTTGTAGATTTAGCATCTGCCAAAGTCCAGCTGCACCAGTTACTCCAGCACCTGCTAGGCCCAGCTTCAATAATTGACGGCGGCTCCAAGGTTTTCCGTTACCTAGAGCGAAGTTGTTGGGCATGACATTTAGTTACAGTTAGCACCAAAAAATAATTGCAAATATTTTGCAATTGCTTTTAAATATTAGAGGAATTAATAATTATTGTCAATAATTTTTCAGTGCTTATAAATTGCCAGTTAAGTTGTTAAATTTAGATCAAACTCTAAAAAATCTCGTAATATTTTCTTGCTTTTAACTGTATTTATACGCTTAGTTATGTATAAATAATATTTAGATAAAACTAACTGGTTCATACCTATTCCTGATAGGCTGATTTATTCAGCAGTACCGGAAGCGCATGGCAGTGGACATAACTCAAATAGTACTGAAACGATCGCACCATCATCTCAAAAATCTCAGGGATTAGAAATTAACCTTGAGGGAGATAAAAACGCAACTGTCGGAAAACTTGCGAATTTAGCGTTACAGGTGAAAGATACCGCAACCGGACAACCCATAACAGATGTAGCATTACAAGTGAGAGCGATCGCAACAGAACACAATTTAACAGTCTTTGACTACAAAGGTATTCCCGACGAACAAGGGAAGTTAACATGGCTTGAACAATTTTTTGATGGTTCACCCCACAAAATTGAGGTGGAAGCCACTCCCCTACCAGAATCTAGCCGTCAATTTACACCAGTAAAGGTAGCACAGGAAGTTGAAGTTGAAGCGATCGCACCACCAATCTACATCCGATTAATTGGTTTATTTTACTTTACAGCCTTTGTCGGCATTGGTATGGCGATTGGATTGCTAATACAACATCGACGAAAACCACAAGCAAGGACAAATTAGGAATATCATATTTTTACTAAAGATTCCTGCTAATACAAAGATATAGATTAATCAATTAAAATAGTTGTGCTTCAACCACAACTATTTTGTTGTTAATGGGTTGTATAAAGTATAAAAGGTAGTGTTATGAGACAATATAAGCTCTTTTAATAGCTTTCAAGATAAAACTGATGTTCAAGCGTGGGATTGTCGCTAAATTGGTCTATTTATTAAGTAGAATTTTATTATTTACAAGCTCATAAAATTAAGATTTACTGAGAAATTAAGAAAGTAATGCTGACAAAAATTGCGTTTGAAACAATTTTGGAACGTGCTTTGATGGGATACGACTTATCTCCCGAAGAGGGAGTGGTATTGTTACAACAAACTGAACCAGAGGCGATCGCAGCAATACGTAGTACATCCGATACACTTCGCCACACTCAAGCAGGCGATACTGTCACCTACATAATTAACCGTAATATTAACTTTACTAATATTTGTGAGCAGCACTGTAGTTTTTGTGCATTCCGTCGAGATGATGGTGACGCCGATGCATACTGGTTAGATTCGGCGCAAATTTTGGAAAAAGCCACAGATGCAGTAAAACGGGGTGCGACAGAAATCTGTATGCAGGGGGGATTAAATCCACAAGCACTGATAAATGGTAAATCTTTGCCCTACTACCTCAAAGTCGTAGAAACCATTAAACAGGAATTTCCCCACATACATTTACACGCTTTCTCTCCCCAAGAAGTGCAATTTATGGCCAGACTTGATGGACTGGAATATGCTGAGGTGATTGCTGCTTTGCGCGATGCTGGTGTTGGCTCAATGCCAGGAACAGCAGCGGAAGTGTTGGACGATGAAGTAAGGCGGATATTGTGTCCAGAGAAGATTGACACAGCCACTTGGCTAGAAATTGTCAGCACAGCTCACAAATTAGGCTTGCATACCACTAGCACCATGTTATCTGGGCATATTGAAACCCACGAACAGCAAATCGAGCATTTAGAAAAATTGCGATCGCTCCAAAAAACCGCTATCAATCGGGGATATCCAGCCAGGATCACAGAGTTTATTTTATTACCCTTCGTAGGTCAAGAAGCGCCCAAATCCTTACGTCGCCGTGTTGGACGCGATCAACCAGTTTTGAGTGATGCACTGCTATTAGGGGCTGTAGCGCGGATTTACTTAGGTAATTGGATTCCCAACCATCAGCAGAGTTGGGTAAAACTAGGGCTTGCAGGCGCGACAGAATCCTTAGCTTGGGGTTGCAACGATATCGGCGGCACATTGATGGAGGAACATATTACCACAATGGCAGGTGCTTTGGGTGGTACATGTATGGAAGTGGAAACCTTGCAAACTGCGATCGCTTCTTTAGGACGACCTTACCAACAACGGGATACTCTTTATCAAAAAGTTATTCGTTAGGCATTGGGCATTGGACACAAAAGGCAGAGGTGCGGAGGGGTAGAGGGGCAGAGGGAAACAACTTACTGCAACTTCTCTCTACCCCCCTGCTCCCCTGCCCCCCTGCTCCACTCACCATTCCCCATTCACTCAATTGATCCCCAAGTTACCAATCCAAGATAGGATGGACGTTGATTTACGTATTGTTTTACTTATGCATATGAAGCGCTATTGGTCGCGTTTGCTTGCGCTGGTTTTGGTTGTAGCTATCGGCTTAATGGGTTGTTCTGGCAGTCCAGATAGTTTGACTGGGGATTATCGTCAAGACACCTTAGCTGTGGTCAATATTATGAGACAAGCTCTGGATCTTTCACAAGATTCACCAGATAAGGCAGCAATTCAAGCAGAAGCGCGTCAAAAAATTAATGACTTTTCAGCTCGCTACCAGCGGGTTAACTCTGTTTCTGGTCTTGGCTCGTTTACAACCATACGAACAGCCCTCAATTCTCTGGCTGGACATTACAGTTCTTACCCAAATCGTCCTGTACCCGAAAAACTCAAAAATCGTCTAGAAAAAGAGTTGCAGCAGGTAGAGACAGCGCTAAAGCGTGGCGGTTAACTATTTAATTACTAATTCGTAATTCGTAATTCGTGATTCAAATGGCTACAGAGCCAACACTGATTATAAATATGAATTACGAATTAGTTTTACCACTTTGTTAAGTTGATCTGAGTCAAAGTTGAAAATTTTCAATTTTGTTTATGTAGCCACAGCTGCACACAGGCTCAAGCGACTCATAATTTTGATAGTCCAACCCGATCAATAACAAGCTCTGTGCTTGAATGACCTTGGTCGCGAATGAAAGTCAATGTTAAATTTGGAATTTTTGACGGTTTTACGCGCTTTTGCACCTGCTTAATTAACTCAGGTGTAATATAAAAATTAAACTTTTTTATACCTTGGTTTGGACTTGGTACATCAAAGAAATTAGCTGAACCGATATAGTAAGTATCGATATCAGCGATCGCTTTGAGGCTTGGTAAATTAAGATAAACGCTGTAGCTTCCTATTGGCTCACCCTGATAAGCGACTTGAATTTCCAGCAGATAAACTTCCTCAGACCTAGCCGTATCAATTTCCAGAGGGGTAGATAAGGGAAAAGTTACTTGCGTTGGTATTAATGGATTATCTGTCAACTTTGTTTTAACCTCTTGAGAGGAAATAAACTTTGCTTGCCGCTGCTCTTGAGTTGCAAGATTAAAGGATGATTGGGTATTCACTAAAACCTCATCTTTCCAATTAATTTGGCGAATATTATTTTGAGATACCTGTACGTGTGTATTATTTAAATTAAGTATATTCAAAATAGTAAATATGATTAAAAACAGAGTAAAAATCAGCTTGGTCATAATTTACCTATGCATAATGTAAGTTTTTTGTCAATATTTACTTGCTGTTTATTAAATTTTACTGCAAAGATAACAGAATGGTGTTGTTGGCAAATTCAGTAGCTTAGTGACAAATTGATGAAAGGGATCGCATACCTCATATAATTGAAGCGAGATAAACGCGATCGCATTGAATTCACTCAAAGTCTTTCAAACTGCTTATATTAAGTCAGATTTTAGTTACGCTAATTTGCGTAGCGTAATATTCTCAATGTAAATTTCCTGCGAACGAGCAGTACTATCTGAGACAAACTTTACCTCTATATTTTCTGTCTGAGGCTCTTTCAATTCAGATAATTGTGCATTAACTTCTTTAGTGACATCAAAAACAAAGGTTTTACTGTTTGCATCTTCGCCATGCACATCAAAGAAGTTAACAGAACCAACATAGTAGCGATCTATATCGCTGATTATGCTAGAGATCGACTTGGTACGGGGCAAATTGACATAGACGTTATAGTTGCCGATTGGTTTTTCTGTGAAAGACAATTTAACTTCCAGCAAATATAGTTCCTGTCCCACGGATTCGTTTGCAGTCTGAGCATCTAATAATACTGGAATTTTTTGCAGAGGAGTAGATAATGGCACAGTCACATCTGTCAATTTATTTAAGCTCTGATGAAGTTGTTGCCCATCAGCCAGAACAGAAACGGGTGAGGCTAGTCTAGCCCTCAATTCTGTTGGTTTTATGACAACGCTTTTAACAAGTGCTACTTTTGCATCTGGATCTAGCCGATCGTATTTATAGTCCACACTATAAACTGCATCAATGACTGATTGGGGAGTGTTGTGACTCACTAGATTACCATCTTCATCAGCAAAGGTATAGATTGGGGCTAAATTCGATGGTAGGGGCAAATCCTCCGGTTTCGCTTGTCTAGCTTCTTTTTGTTCTGGGTTTGTTGGTGCTTTTTGCCAAGACTCCCAATAGCGATCGATGCTAGAATGATGTATCCAAAAGATAGTATCGAATCCAGCAGTACCAACATCTCCCATTAGCCCGATTTGAGCGGGAGCAGGCTGATTATTCCAGATAGGATTGGCTGCATCACCAACATCACCACCTATGTAACCATGCATTTCACCATGAGGTGAGTTCTCAATTTGATTACTAAAATTGAGAGGCGGTTGATTAAAAATATTAGTTTTGTATGCTTTGTTTTTATCCTTTTTAATCTGTTGTTGTTCGATTTGTTCAACCGCTCCACCGACAAAATTGAGGACACTATTTCTCAAGTCTGTATATAGAGAGCTAGATGTGATAAATTCCGGTGGCATGGTTCTTTTGTCTGCCCTAGTGTAGTCCCAGTATGGAATTGCAAATTGAGGATCTTTAGAAAGTTTACGAACAATTTTCTCAAAGTAAACTAGGTAAAGTCGATGCCAAGGTAAAAAGTTTTTGCCAGCAATTTGAGCGATGGGTAAGTTTAAATTTTGATCGCGTCTTCCATGAGTGCAATGTTGCCAAGCCTCTAACAGTTTTTGTACCTCTTGTTGCTGCTGTGGATCGTTGAATGCAGCTTCAGTATATTTGTTACAGAGTGAGTTACTCTGGGGAAAATTACTCAAACCTGGAGTCCAATGAATTGCACCTTGGTAATACCAACTTTTAGAATCTTGACAAGCCAAAGCTCGCATTTGTGCCAAGGCATTTGCCAATGAGTTTAAATCTTTTTTACCTTTTTCAGAGAAAACACTACTGCGAGTATATTTTATCTGCTTGATCTGCACACCTTGGATATTTGGCTGGAAAGATTGGGCATAGGCTTTACTTGGCCCTAGCAGGATGGTGACAGTAGTAAATATTGCTAAAATCAAAGCGATCAATAATTTCTTCATAATTTTATTGAGAGTTTGAGTAGCACAGCAGTATACGGATATAATCTAAGATATTCCGCATTTTTAAATATTTTTTGGTTGATTCAGCTAGAAAAAATAAGTATTTTATTCCAGCTGCTACTTAGGCAAAATGCTAATATTCCTTTCACAACAAAAAACTACTAATTTATCAGAGTTTTTAAATGGGGAATATACATTGGTATTAAGTATGACAGTATGTCATATTTCATTAAATCAGAAAAAAATAATTATGTATTTATTGTGTCCAGAGTTTATTCTATTTAACAAAATACTTAAGACTTCTAAACATAGCGGTTCAAAACTGCGTAGGTTTTGAGAAAAAGTGAAAGGAAAAATAAAAAAGTTTTAACCTAAACTCAATTCCAAGTTAAAAATGCTTTAGCCTAAGCAGTATTGATAGTACAATATGCTTGGCTTAAGGGTTATTGGTGTAGATAATTGGTCTTTCAAGACGCGATTTATTGCGTCTCTACATCTGGGTTTTCTTGCTCATTCTGAACTGTATTGATTGATGTGAGTGGAGATTGAATGTTAACTTTCGGCTGCATCTTATTTTTGAGAAATAACTTCTCCAAGGTACAGAGAAGTCTGAGTGGCAGCTTCCTTCACTCAGAACTTTGATGGAGCTAGGGGAATATAGAGTTTGAGAGCTATTTTGCGTAAGCCTCCGAAAGACAAGGAAGGAAGAAGTAGCGTTGATTGCACAATTTGGAGTTCCCCAAGTGGCGAAACCCACGCTCCCTAGAGCCATTCATCCCGATAACAGACCGCTGTTTGTGGTAGGGTTAATCAACAGTGAGCTTAGTAGTGAATGCATTGGTGCTATACCAATCGCCACAGAGCCAACTGTTCTGCCTAGTCAATGGCAATCGATTAAAGTTATAGCTGAAGCTGAAGGTGCATCCAAGTTAGTTACTGAGTCAGAGAGTTTATTATTTTACATATCTAAATTTTCTCAAACTTTTGTAGTGGGCTGGAAAGCCAGCTCAGTTAGCAACTTCCAGTTTAAAAAACATCCCATCCCTGCGGGATGCTTTGCGAACGTAGGAGTACAATGTCTAGAACCCCTAGAAATGTAACAATAATTTTGGATAATTTATTTTTTGTCAGTTCCTTAATGTAATTTCAATGTGGAACAGCTTATAAAAAATATGGCAACAGAAATACGTGTTTAGGAGTCTTGAAAAAGTAGGTTTCAAAATCTTTGTTACTGAACTATAAATTTTGATACACATTGCCCACAATTATCTAAGTTGGGGCCGATGATTATTGTGTCCATCTACTGCTAGATATGTCTAACCGTCCCTTGAACTTTGCAAGATCGATATTATTTTGGCGGCGCTTATTTGCTGTTGTTTTTACTAGTAGTTTTTTGCTACCCAACTTGGGAAGCGAACCAGCAAGGGCGCAAGTAACTGAGTATTGTCAGTTATCATCAGCGGCGGCGCAACAAAAAGAAAACTTACGTTTGTCAGCGCTTAAAGGCAAACAAGATGCTCAAACGCGCTACCAAAGCATAATACAAGAACAGGCACAGAAATTAAAGCAATGTCGCTCTCGAACTTGGCCGCAAACCCAAGCCCTTTGGTTACGCTTGTATCCCTGTGACGTTCAGCCAGGAATAATCGATCAGATTATGGATCGCATTGTTAATCGTGGCTATAACCAAGTTTATATAGAAGTATTTTACGATGGGCAGGTACTTTTACCAGCAAGAGCTAACCCGACGGTTTGGCCTGCTGTGATTCGCACTCCAGGGGCAGAAAATATTGATATACTCGCTACGGCAATTAAAAAAGGTCGGCAACGTGGTTTGAAGGTCTATGCCTGGATGTTTACCACAAATTTCGGCTATACTTACGCCCAGCGCCCAGATCGCGAAAGTGCGATCGCTCGTAATGGCAAAGGTCAAACAAGTTTATATGTGGTAGATAATGGCTCTCAACTATTTATCGACCCCTACAACCCACAAGCAAAACGAGACTACTACAAATTGGTACAAGAAGTTTTGCGCCGTCGTCCAGATGGCTTGCTATTGGATTACGTGCGTTATCCCCGTCAAGCTGGAAGTGATTCTATCGCCACTAAAGTTTCAGATTTATGGCTATTTAGTCCCGCAACCCAAGAAGCTTTATTTAAACGGGCACAGAATTACAAAGCGCTGGACTTAATTCGCCGCTTTTTAAGCAAGGGATTCGTCACTGGGGGAGATGTAGCTGAAGTTGATAAACTTTATCCTCAAGAAGGTGAACCTCTTTGGCAAGGACGCATCCCACTAGCGCAAAAGTCAATCCTGCCTGCAACCGATAGACAAAGAGTTTTACAATGGGACTTGTGGCAGCTTGCCGTTGCCCACGCTATGCAAGGAATTCTAGATTTTGTCACCATCGCTAGTTACCCAGCAAAGCAGCAAGGTGTTTCTACAGGAGTGGTGTTTTTTCCTGATGGCAACCAAACTGTTGGACAAGGATATGATTCCCGTTTGCAACCTTGGGATCGGTTCCCCAATACATTAGAGTGGCATCCTATGGCTTATGGAAATTGCGGTAATGCCAGTTGTATCGTGTCGCAAGTGCAACGGGTTTTGAGTATGGCAAAACCGGGTACGCAGATAATCCCAGCTTTAGCCGGTCAGTGGGGAAAATCTGTTAGTAATCGTCCATCTCTAGAGGTGCAAATGCAGGCACTCCGCCAATTTGCCCCCCAACTGAAGGGAGTTAGCCACTTTGCCTATTCTTGGCAATATCCTCAGAATGATAGCGATCGCAAATTCTGTCGAATTAAGTAGACTTCTTGCAGAATTAGTGGAAAGGGATTGAATTTCCCTTTCAACTTATAGAATCACACACTTTACAAATTCATACCAAATATAGTTAACACAGTCATAACTCAGCTTAAGTATAGTGTGCAGCGAGTCGTTGGAATGCCGATGGTGCTGGACTATCTGCGAGGTACTGGCGTATAATCTCAGCACATGCACCTGGGCTTAACAAAGAGGTATCCACTTCAAGGTCATAGATGCCAGGGATATGAACTTCACGTTGCCATAACTGAACCGGATGTGGTATTGGGAAGTCAGCTGTACTTCCCACATTCCACCCCGTGTTTTGTCGTCGTTCCATAACGATCTCGATGGGGCAGTGAACACCTACGAACAAAACCGGCAATCCCTTCAAACGTCGGGCACTATCAGCCAGAATGCCCCGCTTCATTGCGTAGGCGTCATGGTGTCCGACATCAACCACGACATTCAAACCCAAACGGCTGTGGGCAGCGATAGACTCATACATGGCGCTGTACAGAATAGGAACAAGGGGTTCGATATCCTGCCGTTCTCCCCCTGGTCGTAAACCGATCCCAGGCAAGTATCGTGCGGGAGTCATTTGCATAAATCTATCAACACCCAAGTTCATCCACAGACCATCAAATGTCTCCTGAATCACTGCGACAATGCTCGACTTCCCCGATCGCGGGACACCATTCAGGATGATAATCTGTCCTAGCTCCTGTGTCTGCCCCATGATTCCTCCTCGCATCCTTTATACATATAGTTAGCAGTTCCACGTTAGGGCTAAAACTTTGAATAGGCAAGAATTGTGTTCGATCATCCGAAAAATGACTTTATTACCAAAGTTTCCGCAGGTTAAGTTCACGATTAAATCCCCACTCTCTAACTCAATTTAAAGCCAAGTCCTCTGGTGTATTACAGTTAAATAGCATTTCGGGTTCTGCTAAGGGCAAAACTTCTACCGGATATTGCCGAAGCCACTGCTGAAACGATCGCCCGCCTTGGTTGATAAACTCTAGGAGTTGTGGCAGACAGCGACGGCGATAGAAACCACACAGGGGTTCCCAACCTTTGGGATGATAAGCTAAAGCTGCGATCGCATTATCCCCCACGCGATCGAGTTGAGTTATCCAATCTTGCAACACCTCAACCCGCAACCTCGGCAAATCGCAAGCTAGCAACAGCACCCATTCTGTCTCTACTTCGGCTAGTCCTTGAGCAAATCCAACTAAAGGCCCGTGGGCTAAAGATTCTCCAGACAAAGGAACTTCTCGGATCAAATGGCAACCAGGCAAAAGCAAGTCTTGATAGCGTTCTGGCCAGGGAGTTACTATATAAACAACATCAGCACAGCTTTGAGCAATCCCACAAACTCGCTGCAACAATGGTATCCCTTGAATGGGAATCAAGGCTTTATCTTGACCCATCCGAGAACTTTTACCGCCAGCTAACACAATGGCAGTTAATTCGCTTCTGGTCGTCATAGTTATACATCAAATTGGGGTCTGGGTACTAGTAACTGGGGATTAGGCACTAGAGAGGAGAATAATACATATTCAATGCCCAATGCCCAATGCCCAATGCCCTATGCCCTATTTTGACTTTTCTCCACTTGCTGCAATAAATGCTCTACACTTTCAGCTGGTGCAAGACACTTCAAACCTTGGCAAACTAAACCAACACTTCCCTCTGGTAAATCAGATGTGATGGCAAACACAGCCGTTGGTAGAAATTTGGGGATCAGAGAGTTTATTTGCTCAGTTGTGCTGCGAATCAAGGTAGAATTACGATACCAATCCAAAGCTGTAAATAAGCTGGGACAAGCTTGGGGAGCGCGATGCATTACACTCCTAAAAGCTTTCAAACCAAGTTCCGCTAAATCTAAATAATCTAGATTATCAGTGAGTAGGGCAAGACGGACAAGGTTAGCGATCGCAATTCCATTAGCTGATGGTGTCGCATTATCTGCATAACTACGTTCTCTGACAATTAAATCTTGACTAGAATCGCTTGATGTGTTATAGTAACCACCTAATTCTACACTCCAGAGAAATTCGTTAAATTCATCTTGGATAGCGATCGCATTTTCTAACCATTGCTCATGCTCAGGGTTAGAAGCTTGTAAATCTAGTAGAGCTTTAACAAACAAAGCATAATCTTCAGACTGCCCTAAAACGGTTGGTTCTCCTTGATAATTGAGTCTCTGGAAACGCCCATCGACAAATTGATTTTCCAAAATAAAATTCGCCGCTCGTGCTGCTAATTCTAGGTATAAAGGTTGTTGGAAAACCCCAGCAGCCCTAGCCAGCCCGGAAATCATCAAGCTATTCCAGGCAACAATCATTTTCGTATCTGTCACCGAGGGAATGCGACCTGGCCAGTTAGTAGTTTTTGCTTCTTGGTTGTTACGGGCCGGGGGAAAAGTTTCTAAAGACTCAGAACTAACGCCATAGCGAGCGTTAAAGAGCTTACTCAGTGCTGTTTCCAGGGTTGCACTCAGTTGACCTGAATGCCGTCTTTGCAAAACATTACGTCCTTCAAAGTTGCCGTTAGGCGTCACCGTAAACTGTTGTTGTAATTCCGTTAATTCTTCAAGCGTTAACAGTTGTTGTAATTCGCTGTAACTCCAGACGTAAAAAGCTCCTTCTTCTGGTTCTACCGCCGTCGATTCTGTAAAGCTGTCCGCATCTTGAGCAGCATAGAAGTAACCTTCAGGCGCAGTCATCTCTCGTTTTAGCCATTGTACAGTTCCAGCAATTGCCCTCTCAAAGGCTGGCTCTTGTATTCCTGCACTCCATAAATAAGCCAGATACTCCACAATCTGCCCATTGTCGTAGAGCATCTTTTCAAAGTGGGGTACTGTCCAAGTGGGGTCAACAGTATAGCGATGAAAACCACCACCTACATGGTCATAAATGCCGCCCAGCGCTAAGTCTAGTCCCCGCTGGGTACAAATTTGCTTGCCATCATAGCGAGATTCAAAATTAAATCGAGTTCCCCGCAGTGCTAATTCTGTATAGGGAATCATCGGAAAACTGTTGCCAGATTGACTAGGAGTAATTACACCTGTACAAGTTTCCCAACCTTGGCGGAGTAATTCATGGTCTTCAAGCTCGGTTGTTGTACCATCTTGCAACACCGCAGATGTGAGCAGAGACTCAATAATTAAGGCTTTACGTTGTTGTAAGTCCGCTTTTTCTGTATCGTAATAACGGCGAAGCGCTTGCAACACCTGTAAAAATCCCGGACGACCATAGCGCGGGTCTACAGGAAAATAAGTACCAGCGTAAAACGGCACTAAATCTTCTGGGGAAAGAAAAATATTTAAAGGCCAACCCCCTTGACCGCTCATCATCTGCAAAGCTTGCATATAGATGCTATCGAGGTCAGGTCTTTCTTCCCTGTCTACTTTGATGGGAAGATAATTGGTATTCATGTAGTCAGCGATCGTAATATCAGAAAAAGCCTCGCCTTCCATCACAGTACACCAGTGGCAACTAGAATAGCCAATGGAGAGAAAAATCGGTTTATTTTGCGCCCTTGCAGTTGCAAGTGCTTCATCACACCAAGGCCACCAATCAATGGGGTTTTCGGCGTGTTTGCGGAGATAGAGGCTCTTAGCTTCAGCAAGGCGATTAGTCATAATCAAACGCAAGTAGTTGCCTTCTTTGCTCAGTCTAGCCTGTTCTCAGGCGTGTTAGCCTAGATAGCTATGTAGATTAAGTCAGAAACTCAACGAGCGAATTATACCTTTGTTTTTAATATCGCCTAAGTAAGTTGGTGTAAAAATTGCAGTTTTGTAGTCAGCGCTAACTACAAGGGAAGCATCTATATAATTGGGTTTATTTACGCCGACTTACTTACACCTGTGCAACTTCTGAAACATTCTTATTGAAAAGGTCGCAATAGCAAACTGACAATATTCGGTGGCGTTTCTTGCATCGGTGATGCTGTTTTTGTTTGAATTAAAGTATTTGGGCTAAGTCCTGCTATCAGATGGAGCAAGAAGGTGATGATGGCGGCTTGTATAAGTTTTTCCAGCATGGCACGTCTCTCTCTGAATGGATAGCATTTCAATTACGACTGGTTATTCTAAATACACCTCGTACTCCCGATTTACCGAATCTAACAAAAATAACTTGATAAATGCTGAAGGAAATCCTAAAAAAATGTTTAAAATGTTACTGACAGTTAATATAATTCCCTAAGCAAATCGGATTTCGGTTATCGGTCTAATCAATACATAGCCAAGGTTGTGCAGCAAAGTCCGAGATATACAGCAGAATTCATAATTCAGGAATAAAACACCCTTTATACCTGGATAAAAGATTTAGCTTGTGTACCTCACCAACTTGAAATTTGCTGTTAGATTGGCAACAATTGCAGTTTTTTGATTTATTCTTCCCGAAACCGGGATATTTTCTTAGACAGCTTTCGTTGCTAAAAAGTGCCCTTGGAAGTTGAATCTATTGCAAAAGCACATTTTGCTCCTTTGTTGAATAAGACAGAATAGCCAAGATTTACTTATATCTACTTGGGAATAGTAGAGATCAGCCCCAGTTTCGTGCTGTCACCGATAAAATGTATTTAAAGTAGCCACAAACACGCTTCCATGATTCCTATCGTTATTGAACAATCGGGTCGAGGTGAACGCGCCTTTGACATCTACTCACGGCTGTTACGTGAGCGCATCATCTTTTTGGGACAACAAGTTGATAACAATATTGCCAACTTGATTGTTGCCCAACTGCTGTATTTGGATGCTGAAGACCCGGAGAAAGACATTTATATGTATATCAATTCTCCCGGTGGTTCGGTGACGGCTGGTATGGGCATTTTTGACACTATGAAGCATATTCGCCCTGATGTCTGTACAATTTGTACCGGATTGGCAGCGAGTATGGGTGCTTTTCTCCTCAGCGCGGGTGCTAAGGGTAAGCGGATGAGTCTACCCCATTCTCGGATTATGATTCACCAACCTTTAGGCGGCGCTCAAGGACAGGCGACTGATATTGAAATTCAGGCGCGGGAAATTCTGTACCACAAGCGGCGGCTAAACAACTATTTAGCTGAACATACAGGTCAACCACTTGAGCGCATTGCTGAAGATACTGAACGTGACTTTTTCATGTCGCCAGAGGAAGCCAAGGACTACGGTTTGATTGACCAAGTGATTGACCGTCACTCTGCTGGTAGTCGCCCAGCAGTTGCTGTTCTTAATTAATAGTCACCATTGGTAAATGGTGATTTACCACTTTTAATTTCCTTAAACTCTAAAAATAACCCCTTTTCATAACTGAAGAGGGGTTATTTGACTTCAAAACTCGATTTTAAAGGGTCAAGATCCTATTTGTCGAAATGAATGTAGTCTTGATACGGTAGCAGATATTGAAGAAATTCCAACTTTTAATTGTCTGAAGATACACGTTTCGATCCTGACATAGGATCATCAAAAGTTGGGAATAACCATAATTTATCGCTCTACAATAGCCTTAAAACTAGTCTGCTGGAGTAGAGCAATGTTATCAAAACAAACTTTTTGTGACTAAATAATACCAAGCAATTTGAATTTTATTTTTAACCTCATACTATTAAAGTCTTTTTCAGACTGTAGTTTTTTTATTAAAAGCTTAATTTAGATTTAGGTTACAAAGACACTAAGTCATTTTGTACAGTGCGTAATCCCAAAAATCAATACATTTATCTTCAGGAATAAACATCATGAATTACTTCAAATCAAGTCTCAAGCTAACGTTGCTAACTTTATTAACTTGTGGATTGGTTTCCCCAGCTTTTGCGACACCCGATAACGACAATAGCATTTTTGCAGCGGATTTTGAGGGGAATTTGAATAGTGGTCAAGGATTTCTTCAGATTAAAGGCGATGTGACCACCACCGATGACTTAGAAGACTTTAGAAAAGTGCTACTCACGGGGCGCTCTAACTTACGTTTAAAACTGGAAGGCGTTGCCCCGAATGGAGGACGGACAGATTTGTTATTAGTTAGAGATTCAAACAACAATGGTCAAATTGATCGCAATCAAGGCGAAGTGATTGGACAAAGTCGCGATTCATTTTCCCACCAAATTACACGCCAGAATCTAGCCGCAGGAAATTACTTCATCATTATCCGGAGCAGACAGTTTAGCTCAAACAAAGTTCAGTATCAAGTCAGTGTAGATGCACGGGTGTAGTCAATCCTGTAAACTTGCCGATCAAAAGCGCGATCGCGCTTTTGATCTTCCTCAACTCAAGAGGGTATTTTTCCCTCGTTAACCCTAACTCACTAATTGTCTACTTTGTCAATGCATAAGTTCTAGTACTCTGCCAACCCAAAAATGCGCTTGTAGAGGTTGGGGAAAGGTTAAAGGGGAAAGGGAAAGGGATTAAAAACATGAATCCCTTTTCCCCTTACCCTTTACCCTGCTTGCGTTCCCAAGGCGTACTACTAGACGAATCAATTTTAGATAGCCCAGGTGCGGTACAATTTCAATTCGCACACAAGGCATAGTTAATGACAAATCAAAATCCCGCTATTGGGTCTGGCTGAGATTGTAAGTATTTGAGGAATCCGTGTAATTCTTCTTCAGTCAGCAAAGTCCGCCCGCGCTTCCCGTAGGTTTTAATCAGATGTTCCCGTCCTTGTTCTGGTGTCCAGCCTAAGCGCTGGATTTCGACATCTGTTTTAGCAATTACATCCGACAAATCTGCTGGTGTTGGTTGAGATGCAAGGGATGCAAGGTATTGCCGGAAGTCTAGTAATTCTGCTTCTGTCAGCAAAGTACGCGATCGCTTACCATAAGTTTTAATCAGATGCTCCCGTCCCCGTTCTGTTGTCCAGCCTAAACGCTGCATTTGGACATCGGTCTTAGCTAATATCCGAGATAAATCCTCAGAAGATATTCTAGTAATTACATTGTCTGATTCTTCTGAGTATGTAGAGAAATTTTGGAACTCTTCGTATTCTGCATCAAGATTGCTGGGGTATTCTACTATAGGTTGAGCTTCAAAATATTTGAGTAATTCTAATAGTTCTTCTTGAGTAGGCGAATTCTGACTTTGCTTGCTAGAAGTTGTTATAACATACTCCTGTTCTTCCTCTTTCATCCAACATAACCGTTCGATTTCAGAATTAATTTGCCCCTGCTGTTCCATCCAACATAACTGTTCCATGTCAACATTAATTTTGGCAGTTACAACTTCATCTAATGGTTGACATTCAAGGTATTGAAGGAAGTCTAGTAATTCTATTTGTGTTAGTAAAGTCCGCGATCGCTTCCCATAATTTTTTATGAGATGTTCCCGTCCCTGGTCTATTGTCCACCCTAGTCGCTGCATTTCAACGTCTGTTTGAGCAATTACTTCAGAAAAATTCACAGGTCATAGCTTCCTTACTGTTTCAAGAGCCTATGTTATTAGTCATTAGCCCTTACAAATGACTAATGACCAATGACAAATGACAAATGACAAATGACAAATGACTAATCAAAATCCCGCTATTGGGTCTGGCTGAGATTGTAAGTATTTGAGGAATCCGTGTAATTCTTCTTCAGTCAGCAAAGTCCGCCCGCGCTTCCCGTAGGTTTCAATCAGATGCTCCCGTCCCTGTTCTGGTGTCCAGCCTAAACGCTGAAGTTCGACATCTGTTTTAGCAATTACATCTGATAAATCTACGGGTTCAGCTTTTTTCTTTCTCTTGCCTGTCACTGACGGGGTAGTGGCATTTTCTTGAGGGCTGTAACTCCGGGGTGTAAATGGTGTGACATTGTTGGCAGAAATCGTGGGAAAGGTTTGATTTTCTGGCTGGCTATCAAAGTTTATTTCCAAGTTTTCAACTGGAGGATCAAATTCTAGCTCCCGGTTGGCAGTCATAGGAAAGTTTTGACCTATATCTTGGCTATAGTTATCGCTTGCTAGGGGCGCAGCATTACTGTAGCCATACTGTTCGTTACTGCTTGTTACTACTTCTGGTTTGATGTTCCGTTCTTTGGAAGGCGGTATAGATATTTCTTTATCGCTGACTGCTGGCCACTGACTACTAACAAAATCCTCAGCTTTTGGAGAGGAATAAGCAGCAGGCTCACTCAATCCACCTTTAGTATTCAAGTCAGGATTTAGCTGTGCTGGGGGAACTGGATTTGAGGTCAACGCCACTGATTCTAGTGGCGCGTTTGTAATACCCAAAACTATCAGCGCCCTAGTTCTGGCTTGGTCTTCTGCGGCTTCTACTGTTTCTGCTGCTGCCATACCCGTAGCACGGGTTACGCCTTCAATTTGCACGCTTGCCCGAACAATATATTTTCCTTGAAAAATTTGCACTAATTCAGAAATCAAACTGCCCTGGGGATACAAGCTCTGGAATTGAGCCAACATAATACTGCTACCAATCTAAATATTTTTAATAACGGGGTTGATACTGCCTGTATATTCAAGCGTGATCGGCTGCCCTTACTTTAATTTACATCCACTCGATACCCAGGATGCCTGCCAATATTGCATTTATTTATTTTTAATTGTTTACTATCTGTCATCAGTTTCTTGGCAGGCGATGAGTAGGTATAATTCTCTGCTCTGAGCCGTCAAGGTGATATTCTTGCTTTGCCTGGTGTCCCAATTGTAGCAGTAGCTATTTTTTGACGAAATTTTTGGTCAGTGCTAACTTATCTGGGTAGTCTTGCTTGCAATGCTATACTGATTACCCAAGTCGATATCTAGAACTATTTTCTGGAAGTGCGCTCTAAATCTACAATAATGGAGATAAGGTTCGCCCTCGCTGCTCATTAAGCTGCTTACCTAATTGTTACCGATTCTACATGTGGGAAAATTGGGTTCACCAGCAGTTCCTCCTAGTTACAAATCAGAGTCTAATGGCGTAAAATTACCTTCTCTCTAGACAATCAAACACCTGTAGTTTCCACGCCACTTGACGGCAGTTGCTCCACTTGGGGGGACCCCTTGGCGCTAGCCTCTCCCTTTGGGAGAAGACCGCACTGCCTCCTCCACTTGGGGAGACCCCAGACGCTCGCAGACTCGCTAATGCTGCGCTATCGCTTTTAGCGTCTCCCCCTTGGGACAAGACCACAGTGGCTCCCCTGCATAGCGCTTTTGGACAGTATGGATTCTCTAAACCCAGCTTTTCAAAAACCCATCGCGTAATTACCTAGCGGGGCTAAATTGTAATCAGGCGTGCAATCTTAAGTTTGGTTAGGTGAAGGAA
This sequence comes from Nostoc sp. DedQUE12b, assembly GCF_034530835.1. Lineage (NCBI taxonomy): Bacteria > Bacillati > Cyanobacteriota > Cyanophyceae > Nostocales > Nostocaceae > Nostoc > Nostoc sp. DedQUE12b. Next base: position 152,170 of record NZ_JAVRCI010000003.1, read on the forward strand.
GTTGAACGCAGGCAAATTCTGAGAGCATCGTGTAGTGAGAAGTTCGTAAACGCCCAGAGTTGTCCGTGGGTCGGCTTCTTTGCAAAGGAACTGCGGGAGTAGTTTCCCGCTCTTACTGGGTCGGGCTTCCTTTCCTTAGAACTTAGGAAGCTTGCTTCAGGGCAATTAGTTTCCAGCTTGTTTCTGTAAGCCGTGAGGGTATACAGAAAAGAACCAGATTAAACAACAAATGATGTTTTGACCAAAGGTCGGTTCACTGCATGGAATTTTCAATCGCTACACTCCTTGCCAATTTCACCGATGATAAATTGGTAGCTCGGAAGGTTTTGGAAAAGAAACTTGGCTGTGAAGATGAAAAAAGTTTACAAAAACTTCACATTGCTTTAGATGTTCTGGAAAAAATCGGTATTTTAGTAAAAGAACGGGGCAAGTATCGTCGTGTCTCAGAAGAGGGAATAATCGAGGCAAAACTGCGTTGTTCTAGTAAAGGCTTTTGCTTTGCTATTCAAGATGTGGAAGGAGCCGAGGATATTTACATCCGCGAAAGTCATCTGAGTAATGCTTGGAATGGCGATCGCGTTTTGGTGAGAGTTCTGAAAGAAGGCAGTCGCCGTCGCTCTCCCGAAGGTGAGGTGAAGCTGATTCTGGAACGTTCTAACCACACTTTACTGGCACGAATTAAGCAAGTAGAAACTGGTTTTCGGGCTGTGCCTTTAGACGATCGATTGCTGTTTGAACTCAAGATTCAACCTAACGGGGCAAAGTTAGAAGAAGCGATTGATCATCTGGTTCATGTGGAAGTTTTGCGTTATCCATTGGCACAATATCCTCCCCTTGGTCGAGTGGTGCAAATCCTCGGCAGTGATGCCGAAGCCGCTGCTGATATAGATTTAGTTACGTGCAAACACGACCTTTCCCGGACTTTTCCAGATAATGTTCTAGAAGCAGCTGCGAGGTTGCCCAAGAAGCTCCTGAAAGCAGACCTGAAAAATCGGTTGGATTTACGTAATTTGTTTACTCTCACGATTGAAGGGGTAAATAGTGATACCAAAGTTATAGAAAACGCTTTTAGTTTAGAAAAAAACTTAGCCGGAAATTGGCTTTTGGGCGTTCATATCACCGATGTTTCTCACTATGTCCAACCTGACGAAGCCCTAGATAGAGAAGCACTCAAACGAGGCAAATCAGTGTATCTAGGAGAATTGGTGTTGCCAATCTTGCCCCCATCTGTAGCAGAACGCTGTTCTTTAGTACCTGGGAGCGATCGCTTAACCATCTCTTTTTTAATTACTATCGATCCCCAATCGGGAGAAGTGCTGGAATGGGAAATTCAACCCAGTGTAATTAATGTCGAAACTGCACTGACTACAGAACAAGCTCAAGCAATTCTCACAGGTGAAGTTGAAGATAAATCATCACAGGTTTCCCAAATCCTGCAAGACCTCCAAGCCTTGCAAACAGCCGTGAAACAGGTACGCTTGACTCGTGGTAGTCTCCAGTTGAATCTGCCGCCTAGCCAAAACGCCTATTATGATGAAGGGATTCTCGGCGCTGTGGTGGTGAATGATTTGCCAGTGCGATCGCTACTCACGGAGTTGGTACTGTTAGTTAATCAACTGTTTGCAACTCACTTAAACGCCCTTGGTGTTCCGGCTATCTGGCGAGTTCAAGGTACTCCTGATGTTGAAGATGTCCAGGAAATGCTGAAATTGGCAGTCAATTTGGGCGTTGACCTCACATTAGATCCAGAAGCCGATATCCAACCCTTAGATTACCAACATTTGACCACAGCTTTTGCGGAATCTCCCTCTGAGCAAGTTCTTACTTACTTATTACAAGATACACTGAAGCCGTCTGCATACAGTACCACCAAAGGATCTCACTTTGGTCTGGCACTACCGCAATATGTCCACTTTAGCGCTCCCTTGCGGCGTTTCCCAGATTTGCTCATGCAGAGAGTGTATTACGCGCTACTCGAAAACGGACGCGATCGCCGCAATACCCGTGTCAGAGAGCGGGTTAACCTACGCCACTCTTCCAGCCACGAGGAAATTAACTGGAACGTTTTACCCCCAGAATTGCAACAAGAACTGCAAAGCGATTTGACTAGGGTAATTGTTCAAATCAACGACCGAGAAAAAGAAGTCCAAGAAGCCGAAGCCGATTTAGCTGGGCTGCAAAAAGCCCAACTGATGAAGCAACGCATCGGTCAGGTATTCCAAGGCGTGATTACCGGGGTTCAATCCTACGGTTTCTTTGTGGAAATTGAAGTATCCGCGGCTGAGGTGGAGTCTAGCAGTAATCCTGGTGTGCCTTTGCGGGTAGAGGGATTGGTACACGTCAGTTCTCTCAAAGATGATTGGTATGAATATCGCGCCAGACAACAGGCACTGTTTGGGCGCAAAAATCGCGCTTCTTATCGACTAGGCGATCGCGTCGCCGTCCAAGTTAAGAGTGTCGATTACTACCGTCAGCAAATTGATTTGGTAACAGTAGGCAGCGATGGCGTCGCCAAAGGTTTAACTGGCAATGATTCTCGTGACGACCTTTCAGACCTATACTTACCAAATGATATGGAGCCTGATGACCTAGATCCTTACTCTGAGGACGAGTAAAATCCACTAAAATTTACGTGTCAAATAACACCAAACCTTTAATTTTAGGCGTATCGGGCGCATCTGGTCTGATTTACGCTGTTCGCGCGATCAAATTTTTGCTAGAAGCGGAGTATAGCATTGAATTAGTTGCCTCTAAATCAACTTACATGGTTTGGCAGTCAGAACAGGAAATTCGGATGCCACCAGAACCAACCGCGCAAGAACAATTCTGGCGAGAGCAAGCTGGTGTTGCACTTTCCGGTAAACTCCGGTGTCATCCTTGGAGCGATGTTGGAGCCGGAATTGCCAGCGGTTCCTTTGCCACTCTGGGGATGATGATTATTCCATGCAGCATGAGTACAGTAGCAAAGCTAGCAGTTGGCTTGAGTTCCGATTTACTAGAACGGGCAGCGGATGTCCAACTCAAAGAAGGGCGAAAGCTGGTTATTGTACCGCGTGAAACGCCTTTTAGCCTCATCCACCTGCGTAACTTAACTTCTTTAGCAGAAGTTGGAGTTAGAGTTGTTCCCGCTATTCCCGCCTGGTATCACAATCCCCAAACCATCGAGGATTTAGTTGATTTTGTAGTTGCCCGTGCTTTGGATCAACTAGATATTGACTGTATTCCAATTCAGCGGTGGCAAGGTCGTCGCTAACACCCTGAGTGGATTCTATTGTAAATTTCACAATAGTCCTAAAAAGGTAATGATAGAGATGGCTGATAGTGTCAGTAGTCAGTGAACAGTAATTAGTGAAGAATAACCAGACTGCTCGCTGACTATTGACAACTGACCACTGATTATTGACAACTGACAAAATTGCTATGGCTGTAATTCGCTTAATTTTATTGGTGGCAGTACTGGGAGGACTAACGCTGTTATTAGTCCAAAATTTCTCACCTGCCCTACCGCTAGTATTTTTGGGCGTGCGAACTCAACCATTACCACTAGCGATATGGATTTTGTTCAGTACTGTCACTGGTGCTTTCACATCGATATTGATTGCTACCTTATTTAATTTATCCAATTATTTTGTGGCAGGACAACGCCAAACTTCTAACAGAGCAACCACCCCTTCAAGTCGTGCGAAGGCAACCCAAAGAGAAGAACCGACATCTCGTCCTGCCAGTCCTCCACCACCAGCTAGTAAAAATGAAGAGCCTAGCAGTGAGGGATTTGATGATTGGGAGACAAATAGCAGTGGAGATGATTGGAACTTTGATGAAAACTCAGAGGAAGCGCCTATTCCTAACTCTCAGGCTCAACAACCTAGAGACTCAACAACTTACGAACGTCAATCAGAAGCCAAAAGCAGTTCCCGGTCTGGTTCAGTTTATTCCTACAGCTACCGCGAGCCAAAAAATACGGCTGCCGGAAAAACTGAATCAATTTACGATGCCGATTACCGGGTAATTATCCCCCCTTACCAGCCGCCAACTACCAATCAAGCAGATGATGATGATTGGGACTTTTTTGAGGATGATGATGATTTTGAAGATGATGGTAAACGCCCCCGTCGGTGAAATGTAGCAGGCTACATCTCTCTCTATTTAATGCCGCATCGCTCTCTAGACTCCTGCTTGACCTTACCAGTCATGGCGGCTTCCTGCAAAGTCATGAAAGCATTAAAATCTTCCAAGTCATATCGGGTAGTCAACAGTTGTCGTAGTTGATCTTCAGCTTCAACTGTCAAATAACCAGTTGCTAAAGCTCTTTTTACAACGTCACGAATTCGAGTCATGGTTGACACCTCATTCATTCTATATTTATTCATTCAGGCTTATCGGGGTGGAATATACAGTAGTTTTTGTGTCTAAACTTCAATTTCTTTGCAAGTTTTTTTTGGGCGATCGCAGTAAATCAGTCATTATTTACACCTTTATCAGAAACATTTAATTGAACGGGTCTTGTTATAACTGAACTTTTAGAATAACGACCCTGTGCTGTTAGAAACACGGTATTGTGTATACTTAAAATTACCCACCAGAGTAAAAACCCTGATTATTTAGATAGACAGATATTGTTTGGATAAAGTTTCAAACAAGCTAAGTTAATTTTTTGGTTAAGTATAGCGATTACTATGCAGCAATTACCTAGTTACTTCAGAAAAATCACTACATTCCTAAGAAATTCGTCGGTTATTACTGATAGTAATTTCACAGAAGAATCGTTAATTTATTGCCTAAGTTACTTTAAATACATTAACAACAGTAATGATGACAGTTAATTTCTGTTGAATAGAAGATGAATTTAAATGTTTTAAAAATAATTCTAAGTTAGAAAATTTATAAGTAAATTTGAGATACATAAAGTGAAAAACTTTGATATCTGTTGAAAATAAATTTCTTGGAGGTTTATTTTGTTTTTGTATGCTTGCGGAAATTACTAATATCGGCATCAAGTCGTAGTATAAACTGTTAGAGTTTGCGCGATATATATAAAACTCCGTATTTTTAAATCCTAGATTGAGTCATTGAGTTTATAATTAGAAACTGTGACTCAGCACTCAGAATTGGAGCGAATCGACTGGTGAGCAGCTTATTACAAGGAGTCAACCTGTACTTAATTGGGATAATGGGCGTTGGTAAGACGACAGTAGGGCGTTTACTAGCAAAAGAATTGGGTTATGGGTTTGTGGATACCGATAATGTCATTGCCCAAACAACAGGTAAATCTATCAATCAGTTATTTGCACAAGTTGGTGAAGCAGGGTTTCGCCAGTTAGAAAGCGACGTACTTTCACAAGTTTGTGCTTTTACAAAGTTGACTATCGCAACTGGTGGGGGCATTGTATTGCGGCGAGAAAATTGGGGTTACTTGCACCACGGTTTGATAGTGTGGCTAGATACGCCAGTGGAGATAATTTACAGCCGTTTAGCTGAGGATACCACAAGACCACTACTGCAAGATGGCGATCCTAAAGCTAAGTTGCGATCGCTCCTCGAACAACGAACACCACTTTACTCTCAAGCTGATTTACACATCACCGAGCGAGAGGGAGATACACCTGAAGACGTTGCCAAACGAATACTTGAGGCAATTCCTAGCGTTCTCAAAACACAAGTTTCTCATTAATAAGACTCAAATTACCAAATTTTAGCCATCCGTAGGATAAATCCTGGTAATTCTGGATTGCCACTAACTGCTTCAGGATTTTCCAAAATTTTAACTTCTCGATTCGGACGATAAATGTAGACTTTTCGATTTTGCCAATCGATTAACCAGCCTAGCGATGCACCGTTATCGATGTACTCCTGCATTTTCTCTTGTAATTTTATCAGGCGATCACTAAAGGAGCGTAACTCAATCACAAAGGTGGGACAAATTGGTGCAAATGAAGCTTTTTGTGCATCTGTTAAGGCGTTCCAGCGCTCCAGTTCAATCCAGGAAGCATCAGGGGAACGCATCGCTCCATTGGGTAGTGTAAAACCTGCACTGGAGTCAAAGCCTATCCCTGTGCCATCTTGTTCAGTCCAATACCCAAGCTGTGCAGCAATGTTAAAGTTACGGTTGCCCGTATCTGAAAAAGCTGGTGGCATAATGATGACTTCCCCATTGGCAGTTCGCTCAATTCGCAAATCTCCATTAGCTTGGCAAAATTCGTAGAACTGCTCATTTGTCATCTGCACAAGCGAGGGGAAATTTACCGTTAGGGGTGTGCTTTCAGTTTGGATTAGCAGCGTGGTCATTTTCATTCCCTAGCTTCAGCCGAATGATTACAATTCTAGAGGTTTGAAGGAGCGATCGCCTAATATCTGTTATGTTTGCAACGGGAGGTTTGAGTCGATAATAAAGGTATTGAATCGGCGAACTGGTTGCCGACAGTTTTCCTAAAATGGTACTGTGATCCCACACAGAAACGGAGAATTGTTTACCCTTCAACCCAATCTGGGCCAACAAAAATCCTACCACTGGGCATAATAGTATTAACGATTCTGAATACATCAGGCAAGCTGAAGCTACTTGTGTACAAGACATATTCACCAAGCTACTGTTTGTAGGTTTTCAACCTCTTGAAAATGAGCATCTCGCGTAACAAGAATTAAATTATACTGAATTGCAACAGATGCAATCCAAATATCATTTTCGGGTAATGGACGACCTTTGAGGCGCAATTTGTTCTTAACTTCACCATATTTACGGGCAGTTTCTACATCACATCCAATGACCGTATTTCTGGCAATAAATTCCTCAATACGTTTTAAATTCCCTTGCGATCGCCCTGATTTTATTGCACCGTAAAACAATTCACCAATAGCAACACTAGGAATAAAAATTTCTTCTGCATTTACCAGCTGATTATTTACCTCGATATCATTTGCAAATAAAGCAATAATAATATTAGTGTCAAGCAGGTATCTACCACTCATCTATATCTACCTGTTCGCAACCTTCTTCAATCGCTTCGCGCATCAACTGAATATCGTTTGGTGATATTGAACCTGCAAAATTTAATAATTGTTTACCTGGAACACCATGAATTTGTGAACCTAGTAAAGTTCGGGCAAACTCCAGCACTCGATATTGCAAGTCTTCAGGCATCACTTTTAATTCTTCAATTAGCCGATCGAGAATCGGTGTATCCATATTTGTCCTGATAATTTTCGATTTTGGTTGCTAGTCCTTCTTTTATAGATTTTCACATTTCTGAGACGAACTAAACAGCTATGGCTTATCAGTACAAACATACTCAACTTTGGCATCAGAGATTGTGAGGAGTTACAAAGTCTTCTACACTGACTGCATAGGTTTTAACTCTCTCTGTTAGGCTCCTCATGACGGTCAACGATTCTGAATACATTAGGCAAGCTGAAGCCACTCGTGTACGTGTACTAAGCGAAGCACTACCTTATATTCAACAATTCGCCGGTCGCACTGTTGTTGTTAAATATGGTGGCGCAGCGATGAAAGATAGCACACTCAAAGACAAAGTTATCCGCGACATTGTATTCTTATCCTGCGTGGGCTTGCGTCCGATTGTAGTCCACGGCGGTGGCCCAGAAATTAACAGTTGGTTAGACAAGCTGGGCATCGAACCACAATTTAAAAATGGTCTACGAGTCACTGATGCCGCCACAATGGATGTGGTGGAAATGGTTTTAGTTGGTCGAGTTAATAAAGAAATTGTCTCCCTGATTAACCAAGCTGGTGGTTTGGCTGTCGGACTTTGCGGTAAAGACGGTAATCTATTTACAGCGCGTTCCCAAGGTCAAGAAGGCATCGGCTTTGTGGGAGAAGTCAGCAATGTTAACATCAAGATTTTGGAAACCCTGGCTAGCAATGGCTATATTCCAGTAGTGTCTAGCGTCGCCGCAGACGAGACAGGGCAAGCTTATAACATTAACGCTGATACAGTAGCCGGGGAAATCGCTGCTGCATTAGGAGCAGAAAAGTTAATTTTATTGACCGACACTAGTGGAATTTTAAAAGATTACAAAGACCAATCTACTTTGATTCCGAAAGTAGATATCCGCGAAGCCCGCGAGTTAATTGCTAATGGTATAGTTAGCGGTGGGATGATTCCCAAAGTGAATTGTTGTGTGCGATCGCTAGCTCAAGGAGTCCGTGCAGCGCACATCATCGATGGCCGCATTCCTCACGCCCTGTTACTAGAAATCTTTACTGATGTTGGCATTGGGACAATGATTTTGGGTTCGCAGTTTACCTATTAGAGTGCTGAGTGCTGAGTGAGGAGTGAGGAGTGAGGAGTAAAAAGTTCTTATTATCCCCTCATTTCCCTACTCTACCGAGGATAGGTAATAATAACCCGCGATCGCCCGCCGCTAAATGGTGTACGATGCCATGAATTATTGATAATCACCGGATTAACTAGGGTTGAATCTCGAATTGTCGGATTAATCAGGGTGGAATTTCTAATATTTTTCCTTACCTGGGGATAGGAATAATTGCGGTAATGATTACGTTGTGGCATTAGTCCTGTTGTTGGGTCTACAGGCATAGGTGTGGGAATCGGACTACCATAAATAAAGGAACCCACAGAAGGCGACGATTGCCTAACTCCATAACCACCATCAATCACGATCGCACGTTGGGCGGAAGCTGGAGCAATGCTTACACCCATCACTGCTAAAGTCATACCTGCTAAGAGCCAATTCAGTTGCGAATGCTTGATTTTCAACATAATTTTGCTCACCTGCATTTGATACCGGAATTTTTAATCAGAAAATAATTGCAGCTACTTACTTAAAATTTTAGAAGTTTATCCACTTTCAGATTGCCAGCTTTTGAAAAGATTCCAAAAAGATTGCTGGCATTGGCAAAATGAAAATAGTGCTAATTTTTGTATAAGACGTGAATACAGAAAGTTTAGAAATTGCTAAAACCCGCTACCAGGCTGGGAAAGTTGCCTTTGAGAATGGGCAATACCGTGAAGCCGTAGAAAATTTAGAAAAGGCCAGCGCTCTATTAGCTCGTAATTCTCGCCTTGGGGGCGAAGTAGAAATTCATCTAGTAACAGCTTATGAAGCGGCTGGACGCACGGATGATGCGATCGCTCTTTGCGAAAGACTCAAACGCCATGCCCATTTTGAAATTGGCAAACAAGCGCGGCGGATGCTTTATATCTTAAAAGCACCAAAGCTGAAAAGACCCAGCGAATGGATGACCGAAATCCCCGATTTGGGCACACTAGCCGATAATGAACTCAAAATTTCTGTACCTGCTAAGTCTCCAAAATCTTCTGGGGAGCAAAAGCCAAAACCTGCCGAGCCAGAATTCGTTGACCTCAGTCAGGTCAATACCAGAGATAATCGCTTTATATGGGTGGCGTTAATTGCTATTGGTTTAACCATCTCGTACTTGGTTTGGTTGAATTTTTCAGGAACTCCTGGCTGATAACAATTTTGGATTGGGAATTAGGGACTAGGAATTGGGAAGATTTGAATGAAGATTCAGAGCCAAACTAAATCTTACTCATATTTTCTTACCCAGTCCCGAAGGGATCAAAATGGTATTCCAGGAATCTCAAACAATACTAAGAAGTCAAGATTGGTTAAAAAGTTTGACTTTTGGGGAGATTTATAGTTATGAATTTTTCAATTTTCGGAAAGATTTTCTTGTGGTTAGTCAGACCGTTTAGTTTTGTGTTGGTAAATATGAGATTGTCCTCACCACTGAATGGTCGAAATCGAATCAAACGGGTCTTTCCCATGCGAAATCCTATTCTGTGGCTCGTGCTGTTAACATCTCTGCTACTTACTGGCTGTGTGAAGTACGATGTGGGACTTAATTTTGACAACTCAAATAGTGGCGAACTAATACAGCATATTAAGTTGGGAGAACGGTTAACCAGTTTTAGCGGCGATTCGGTGTACGAATGGTTAAAAAGCATAGAACGCCGCGCCCGTCAACTTGAGGGTAAAGCACAGCGAGTTTCCCAAGAAGAAATCATCGTCACAATTCCTTTTAGCAATGGTAGGGAATTGCAAGAGAAATTCAACGAATTCTTTAACTCCCATGCAAATCAACCCTCTGAGTCTGTAGAGAGCCAATCTGACTCAGAACTGCCGAAAATTGAATCAAACGTCCTTTTGGAGCAGAACAATTTTTTACTTTTAGTCCGAAATCGGTTGATTTATGATTTGGATTTGCGATCGCTCTCTCTAATTGCTAGCAAAGGTAATGTTCTAGCAAATGCTGGTTCAATTCTCGATTTGGAATTTAGTTTAAAGACTCCTTGGGGAGCCAAAAATATTCGACTAACTGAAACTGCAATTGAGCCAGAAAAAAATGGCAATCAATTAGTGTGGAAACTCCAGCCTGGTGAGCTAAACCACATAGAAGCTGTTTTCTGGCTTCCTAGTCCCCTTGGTATCGGTGGGTTGTTAATTATCCTGTTTGTCTCGGCAGGATTGTACTTGAGATATAATTTCATGCCAGATCCTAGAATTCAGTTTCCTCCCAAAGCAGCAATCCAAGAACAGTAGACTATTTATCTGTTAAATATTGTTAGCGAAGCCGATACATTTTCCATCGGCTTTTTTACCTTTTCCCCAGCTTTTTGTAAAAATGAGTCATAGCGAATTAGCGAAAGAAATTGTTCGTGTTTCCTATTTGAAAGGCGAGTTTCGGTTACGTTCTGGTCAGATATCTGACCATTACTTTGATAAATATCAGTTTGAATCTAATCCTTTGTTACTGAAGCAGTTAGCTAAAGAAATGGTAAAAAAGATTCCACCAGGAACGGAAATTCTAGCAGGACTAGAATTAGGGGGAGTTCCTTTAGCAACAGCAATTTCATTAGAAGTTGAATTACCAGTTGTCTTTGTTCGGAAGACAAAAAAAGAATATGGTACTGAGAAAATAGCAGAAGGAATTAATATCCAAGGTAAAAAATTGTGTATTATTGAAGACGTGATTACAACAGGTGGCCAGGTTGTAAAAAGTACCGAAGCGCTGCGTAATGAGGGAGCGATCGTGGATTTCGTAATTTGCGTAATATGGCGCGGAAGTACACAAGACAATAGCCTCGAAAAAGCTGCTATTCAAAAACTTCCTCTGTTTGACATGGAAGAACTTTCGGTATGGATGGAACTGTCTTGAAGCCCACAGTCATAATATTTTTGAACAACCCTAAAAATACTTAGCTTTGAGATAAGACTTGTAAAATTTCGAGTTAAACATTAGTGTTGCTATGTTCCCGTTGTTCCCTACCATACCAACGTTCAGCAAGTGCATTGAGTTGATGAAGGATTTCAATAAGTTCCTGACCACGTTCTGTGAGACCGTAAGTTACTTGGGGTGGAATACTTGGTTCATACTGGCGATAAATAATCTCTGCTGCCTCAAGCATTCTCAATCTTTCCGTCAGAACTTTGGTTGAGATGCCCTCGACTAGGTGCTTCAATGCACCAAAGCGAGTAGGCCCACTATTACACAACACCCACAGTATATACATTGTCCAGGGCCCTGATAGTAAAGACATCAAAATACTAACAGGGCAAGCATCAGAATTTTTAGAGACAGACATCGTTAAGTTAGCTAAAATTGTCCGATAGTTACTTTATGGTAACTACTTTACTTTAGTAACTAGTTACTTTTAGTATCTGATGTAATACTTTGAAATAGAAACTCAAAAAAATAAAAGCAGTAAATCCTAGCCAATCAGGAGATATTTGGTGGTAAACATCCTACATATTGATTCCAGCCCTCGTGGTGAACGATCGCACTCTAGAGAACTATCCAAAGAATTTGTCACTGCTTGGAAAACAGCGCATCCTGAAGATGCGATCGCCTATCGAGATATAGGGCGTCACCCAGTTCCTCATGTTAATGAAGCTTGGATTGCGGCGGCATTTTCACCACCAGAAACCCATACCCCAGAATTAACTGAAGCACTGAGGATTTCTAACGAACTGGTTGATGAGTTTTTGGCAGCCGATCGCTACGTCTTTGGAGTGCCAATGTACAACTTCAATATACCTTCCACTTTTAAGGCTTACATCGACCAAATTGTTCGTATTAATCGAACTGTTGCAATAGAAGCTCAAGGTTTTAAAGGGTTAGTCGAGGGCAAAAAAGCGGTTATCATTACTGCTCGTGGCGGTGACTTTAGCCCGACATCTCCTTTCGTTGCCTACGACTTCCAAGAACCCTACCTGCGGACGATTTTCGGCTTTATTGGGCTTACAGACATTCAATTTATTAACGCCAACAGCCTGAATGAAGGTGATGCCCGTACCCAATCGTTATCAGAAGCAAGGGCAGCAATTCAAAATGCGATCGCGCAGTGGTAATGTGATGCGGGGTATTGGGCATTGAGAAGAGACAAGGGAAAGACTTGTTCAAGAATTTCCCCTTGTCTCCCCTGCTCCCCTGCTCCCCTGCCCCCCTGCCTCTTCTTCAGGGTGACAATCGCTCAATATTCCAAGTGCTATTATCTAAACGGCTATAGAGTAAGCGATCGTGCAGACGGCTAGGGCGTCCTTGCCAAAACTCAATTTCTGTAGGGATCACTCGTAAGCCTCCCCAATGAGGCGGTCGAGGAATCTCCTGATTTTCATATTTGCTCTGGAATTCCTGCACGCGTCGCTCAAGAACTTCTCGGCTTTCTATCACCTCGCTTTGATTAGATACCCATGCACCCAAGCGGCTTTTGGCAGGGCGACTTTCAAAATACTGGTCAGATTCAGTTTCGGAAACTTTCTCCACATACCCCGAAATTCGGACTTGACGTTCTAGTTCTGCCCACCAAAAGACTAAAGCCGCTTGGGGATTTTCTGCCAGTTGTTGTGCTTTGTGGCTGTTGTAGTTTGTGAAGAAGGCAAAGCCCCGTTCATCAAAATCCTTGAGCAGCACCATTCTGGCTGAGGGCTTACCGTCTGGTGTGGCTGTGGCAATAGTCATGGCATTGGGTTCAGGGAGTTGTGCTGCTAAAGCCTGATCGAACCATTTTTTAAATTGGATAAAAGGATTGAGTTCTACTTCGAGTTCGCTTAAACCTTCCAAGGTGTAGTCTTTGCGAAGGTCAGCTACCGTTTTGTCCATTGTGATTTGTTTCCTTGCTATCAGATACGCTTATATATATCTTTGTCAAAAATATCTATGATGATAATCAGTGCCATCAAGAATTTTACAAATTCTCTCCAGGAATATCTAAAATAGGTTGCGTTAGATGCGCCGTTCAGCCTCCCTTCAACGCTTGTTAATTTATGGTCTGAGCGGTCCGATTATCGCTCTTAATGTCTGGTTGCTGTCTGTACTTTTTCGTTATTTCCAGCATCCTATTACTGTATTGAGCATTGCGACGATTCTGGCTTTTCTCCTAAATTACCCGGTTAAGTTCTTTGAACGTGCTCAGATCACCCGCACTCAGGCGGTGATCATAGTTTTACTGGCAACATTAACCCTGCTTGGGATTTTGGGCGTCACCCTAGTACCGTTGATTATTGACCAAACAATCCAACTGTTAAATAAGATCCCTGATTGGTTAACCGCCAGTCAAGCAAACCTAGAGCAGTTTGAGATGTTGGCAAAGCAACGACGTTTGCCAATCGATCTCAGGGTTGTCAGCAGTCAAATCAATGCCAACATTCAGAATGTGGTGCAACAGCTAGCTTCTGGGGCAGTGGGATTTGCTGGCACACTACTGTCAGGATTACTTGGCGTAGTGTTAGTTATCGTGCTTGCATTTTATATGCTTTTATATGGCGATCGCGTCTGGTATGGTCTGATCAATCTTTTGCCTTCTAACATTGGAGATCCCCTCACCACATCCTTGCGCCTAAACTTCCAGAACTTCTTCCTCAGCCAGTTGTTACTAGGACTGTTCATGGTGCTAACCCTGACACCAATTTTCTTAGTGATGAAGGTGCCCTTTGCTCTGTTGTTTGCCATATTAATTGGTATCTCAGAACTCATTCCCTTTATCGGGGCATCTTTGGGTATTGGTCTGGTGACGATTTTAGTACTGCTGCAAAATTGGTGGTTAGCAGTTCAAGTTGCGATCGCGGCGATTCTCATGCAGCAGCTTAAAGATAACTTGTTAGCTCCCAGGTTACTAGGCAATTTTATCGGACTCAATCCCATCTGGATTTTTGTAGCTATTTTGATGGGATTTGAGATTGCTGGCTTGTTAGGGACACTTGTTGCTGTTCCAATTGCTGGTACTATTAAGGGCACTTTCGATGCGATTAAGAGCGGCAAGCCGAGTGATTTTGTCTCAACTGTTACTATTGCCCATGACTCGCCCCCTGATTAAGGTGGCAGGGGAGCAGGGGAGCAGGGGAGCAGGGGAGCAGGGGAGCAGGGGAGCAGGGGGGAATTATTGAACAAGTTTCTACCTTGTCTCTTCTCCATGCCCAATGCCCTTCAGGAGTGCTGAGTTGTGAATCTCACTTATTTATTCGGAACTCAGAACTCGGAACGGGCTAAACGCCCCGCTTCCGCTAACGGAACTGTTTCGCCCAATGCCTAAGATCAAAAGTTGCATAATCCAATCTCACAATTCACAATGGTGATCGATTACAAATTTTAGAGGATACTGCCAGCAGGCAATTTCTGAATCAAAGAAGCGCAAGCGAATGTATACAGTACACGCTTTGCCAATAGTCAATTCGTTTAGTGTTAAATTTACAGTCTTTTGATTCTCATTAATTAACTTAGAACCTGTTGATGGAAGCTTCCGAGCTGTTAGAAACAATCACATTTTTGATTTACCAAGCCGAGCAGGGTGAAATTGATCCTTGGGATGTCCAAGTGATTGAGGTGATTGACCGCTATTTAGAACTGATGGCACCAGGGGCAATAACAAGAGGCTATGAAGCGGACTTGTCTCAATCTGGACAGGCATTTTTATCAGCATCAATGTTGGTATTATTTAAAGCCAATACCTTGATGCAATTGTCAACAGTCGGAGATGCACAAGATGGTATCGAAGATGATGCCCTTTTGGAAGGTGAAGACGGTGTATTACATCAGGGTCATCGTCTACCATTAGAACGGCAATTGCGCCGTCGTCCAGCGGCAATGCCGCCACCAAAGCGCCGGGTGAGTCTGCAAGAGTTAATCGAGCAATTGCAGATTATGGCTAACCAACTGAAACTGGTAGAAAAAGTCAGCAAACCTATCCGTCCCAGGCGTCAACCTAGCGTCCAAAGTATGCGGGAGGCGCTGGAGTTAGCTCACCAGGAAAATTTGACAGAAGTCGCTGGAGAACTGGAGCAGGTGTTGAAATTGTCGGCAAGAGAGCTAAGTTTAGAACACAATTGGGTGAATTTAGAACAACTTGTAGAATTGTGGACTAAGACAAAGCTTGTCAAGCAAAATGGGTCTGGACACGAGTCTGAACACAGTAACCTAGTTAGCGTTTTCTGGGCACTACTATTACTCTCGGCTCAATCGAAAGTAGAGCTATTTCAAGAGGATTTTTATCACGAAATTAAAATTCGCTTAATTAGAGATTCAGCTCATATCGGCAAACCTTTTGAGAATCCGATGAACTAAGTCCATGAAGAGTGCTGAGTTCCGAGTGCTGTTAGCGGAAAGCTAAGGTTTAGCCCGTGCTGAGTTGAAAGGAGTCCAAGTGAAGCAGGAAGCAAAGTGAGTCCTTAGCATCAAGATTTCAGGCTTCCTTGTGAGAAAAATAGGAATTTATTTATAGGATTTTCCTCCTGGCTCCAGCATAGCTGCTTCCTACATTGTCATAGATTTTTGATTCAGCCCCAAAATCCGAGTAAATTGAAAAGATAAGCGATCGCTTGTCATCTAAGTATACCGATGGTTGTAATAACCGCTAAATTCCTGTTATCCCTATTCTGGGGGATGACTTAGAGTAGAAATAAAAACTGATGATTAAGTATCACTCAATGAAAGTAAACTGGCTTGTGGTTGAGGAATAAATTTTTATGAAAGCGATGATTCTCGCAGCTGGCAAGGGTACTCGCGTGCGTCCGATTACGTACACTATGCCCAAGCCGATGATGCCCATCCTGCAAAAGCCAGTGATGGAGTTCTTGCTGGAACTGTTACGCCATCATGGATTTGACCAGATTTTAGTTAATGTTAGCCATTTGGCTGAGGAAATAGAAAACTATTTCCGTGATGGCCAGCGGTTTGGGGTGCAGATTGCCTATTCGTTTGAAGGAAAAATTGATGACGATGGTAAACTGGTGGGCGAAGCGATAGGTTCTGCTGGAGGGATGCGGCGTATCCAAGACTTCTCACCGTTTTTTGATGATACCTTTGTAGTTTTGTGCGGTGATGCTTTAATTGACTTGGATTTAACTGCGGCTGTTAAATGGCATAGAGCTAAAGGGTCGATCGCTACTATTATTACAAAATCTGTCCCCAAGGAAGAAGTGTCTAGCTATGGTGTGGTTGTGACTGACGAAGAGGGTCGTGTCAAAGCTTTCCAAGAAAAACCTTCAACTGAAGAAGCCCTCAGCACCAACATCAACACAGGCATTTACATCTTTGAACCAGAGGTTTTTAACTATATTCCCTCTGATGTCGAATATGACATTGGTAGCCAATTGTTTCCCAAGTTGGTAGAAATCAAAGCCCCCTTTTACGCCATTCCTATGGACTTTGAATGGGTAGATATTGGTAAAGTCCCAGACTATTGGCGCGCGATTCGCGGTGTACTACTGGGTGAAATCAAAAATGTGCAAATTCCTGGTCATGAAGTCGCCCCCGGTATCTACACTGGCTTAAATGTTGCCGTAAATTGGGACAAAGTAGATATCACAGGCCCCGTTTACATTGGTGGTATGACGAGAATCGAAGACGGAGCTAAAATTGTTGGTCCAGCGATGATTGGCCCCAATTGTTGGATTTGTAGTGGTGCAACAGTAGAAAACAGCGTCATTTTTGAATGGTCGCGCCTGGGCCCCGGAGTCCGGTTAGTCGATAAGCTAGTATTTGGACGTTATTGCGTAGATAAAACTGGCGCTGCGATCGATGTTCAAGCTGCTGCTTTAGACTGGCTGATTACTGATGCCCGTCAGACACCGCCATCACATACCCCTGTTGAGCGACAAGCCATAGAGGAATTGTTGGGGACAAACATAAATTAGGGAATGGGGTATGGGGGGATGAGGGACAGGGGAAAAGGTTAAAGGGGAAAGGGATAAATTTAACTTTACCCCTTAACCCTTTCCCTTTCCCCATTCCTAATTCCCAATCCTAGCTATTTAGATACGTATATCTTCTAAGACTCTGCTCGTAGGTTTGCAGTAGTCGTTGAGATTCTGCTAGGGTAATGCGCTTTTCTTCTAATGCTTTCTCGCAACGCTGGCGAATATTTTCTACCATATCTTCGGAGTCATACTGGACGTAGCTTACTACTTCGCTCATGGTGTCACCTTTGACAACGTGTTCAATTTGGTAGCCTTTGGGGGTTAATTGGATGTGAACGGCGTTGGTGTCGCCAAACAGGTTGTGCAAATTGCCCATGATTTCCTGGTAAGCTCCATTCAAGAACATTCCCAAATAATAGGGTTCTCCGGGCTTATGGGTGTGTAGTTCTAAAACCGACTTGACATCGCGCAGGTCAATAAAGCGGTCGATTTTGCCATCACTGTCGCAGGTGAGGTCTGCTAAAATTCCTCGGCGGATTGGTTCTTCATCCAAGCGGTGGATTGGCATGATCGGGAATAGTTGATCGATCGCCCAACAATCTGGTGCCGATTGGAACACTGACATATTCACGTAGTAGATGGAAGCCATAATTTTTTCTAGGTCTTCCAGTTCATCGGGTACGTATTCTTGCTGTCTAGTGATGGTAAGAATTTTTTGGCAACAAGCCCAGTAGAGGCGTTCGGCCTTGGCTCGTTCTCTGAGGCGTAAAATTCCTAAGTTGAAGCGGCTGATGGCTTCTTCTTTGAATTGTGCAGCGTCGTGGTAGAACTCCTGATAATTCTCTTTGTTAATGGATTGGTAAGTTTCCCAAAGATAATTAATAATCGGGGATTCTCCCTCTTGTGGAGGTTCTGGGTTGTCTAGAGGAACATCACTAGTACTGAGAACATCAAAAATCAGCACCGACTGATGGGAAGCGATCGCTCGTCCACTTTCACTAATCAGTGTTGGTACGGGAATCTGCCGCTCTGCACAGGTATCTTTTAACTCTGCCACGATGTCGTTGGCATAGTTCTGCATGTTGTAATTTTTCGATGCATAAAAGTTGGTTTGGGAGCCATCGTAATCTACGCCCAAGCCGCCACCAACATCAAGATATTTCATATCTGCTCCCAGCATTGCCAATTCTACATAAATGCGGCTGGCTTCTTGGATAGCATCTTTAATCACATTGATGGCAGAGATTTGTGAGCCGATGTGGAAGTGCATCAACTGCAAAGAATCGAGCAGGTTAGCTTCCCGTAACTTGTCAACAGCTTCGATTACTTCAGGCATTGTCAAACCAAATTTAGCGCGATCGCCACTAGAGGTTCCCCAACGTCCCATGCCTTGGGTACTGAGTTTAGCACGAACACCTAATATCGGTTTAATACCTAACTGGCGATTAGCATCTATCACCAAATCAACTTCTTCAATCTGTTCTAAGACGATAATTGGTGTTTGCCCTAGTCTTTGGGCTAACATCGCCGTTTCGATGTATTCTCGGTCTTTGTAACCGTTGCAAACTAACAATGCTCCTGGTGTATCCAACACAGCTAGAGCAATCATTAATTCTGGCTTGGAACCGGCTTCTAAACCAAATTGATGGGGTTTGCCAAATTTCACTAAATCCTCAATCAAATGCCGTTCTTGATTGCATTTGACGGGAAACACGCCACGATAGACACCAGGGTAATTATAGCGAGCGATCGCTTTGGCGAAACAAGCATTCAACCGCTCAATTCGGTCTTCCAAAATATCGGAAAAGCGAATCAACATGGGAAGTCCCAAGTTGCGCTGCTTCATGGCGTTGACCAATTCAAACAAGTCAAGAGATCCCCCGCGATCGCCCTTGGGTGACACGGTAACGTGACCAGCAGCGCTAATGGAAAAATAAGGTTGTCCCCATCCTTCAATACGGTACAAGGCTTCGCTATCCTCAATTTTCCAGGAGCGAGGTAAATCTCCTGTGGTAGGACTCGGTGGTAACAGTTTTTTGTGCTTATGGTTTTTCACTTCTTTTTGTCCATTGGACGGTACTGGTACCACCTCGTCAGATGTAGCTGTTGACTCAACACCCATTTCTTCCTAACCTCTGTTTTTCACCCACGAGTTAACAATTTAGCGCATTCATCTAGGAACGTATATGCACCTAAAGATAATTTCTGAGATAAACTCTGATTGGTCAAGAGTCGTTAGTCATTCGTCATTAGTCATTAGTGCAAAACCCTTGGACTCAAGACAGAGGACGACAAAGGACAAAGGACACTTGACTAGATAAAAACTTTATTAAGCTTTGGGAGATAGCAATGGAGCGTACATTTTTAGCAATTAAGCCTGATGGAGTCCAGCGGGCATTAGTGGGGGAAATTATCCGCCGCTTTGAAACCAAAGGTTTTACTCTAGTTGGTTTAAAGTTACTGAAAGTCAGTCGGGAATTGGCTGAACAACACTATGGTGTTCACCGAGAACGTCCCTTTTTTGGTGGTCTAGTCGAATTTATCACTTCTAGTCCAGTAGTGGCGATGGTATGGGAAGGTGATGGTGTTATTGCATCTGCCAGAAAGATTATTGGTGCGACAAATCCCTTAACAGCAGAGCCAGGAACGATTCGCGGCGATTTTGGACTAAATATTGGTCGCAACTTAATCCACGGTTCTGATGCTCCAGAAACCGCGCAACAGGAAATTGCCTTGTGGTTTAAGGATGAAGAATTGGTCAGTTGGCAACCACACTTAACGCCTTGGTTACACGAGTAATGGAGAGTTAGGAGTTAAAAGTTAGGAGTTAGGAGTTAAAAATTTCTCACTCCTCACTCCTAACTCCTCACTTACTTAGAGGCTTCGCTCTTTTCCGGTTCTACTTGGGGTAATTCAGTACTAACGCGCTTGGAAAATCCCCAGCCTAAAATCAGGAAGATGGCAGCAATCATGATCCATTCTGGTGGAACTAAACTATCGTTAACCACTTTCAAAAATAAGCGCAAGCCCACCAAGGCTACAGTTACATAGCCTGCGTCTTCTAGGTTTTCATATTCGTCTAGCCAACGGATAAACAATCCCGCCATGAATCGCAGCGTAATAATACCAATTGTTGCACCCGTTAACACTAGCCATTTTTCTTGAGAAACTGCGATCGCAGTTGTCACGCTATCCAAAGAAAATGCCAAATCTGTAAATGCAATCACGGGTATTGCTTGCAACAACGAATTAAACCGCGGCCCGTGATGGTGTTCGTCTTTGGTTTCTTCCGAGGTAAAGTGTTGGAATACCAACCACAGTAGATAAGCAGCGCCCAGTAATTCAAATTGCCAGAATTGTTGTACCCAAGTGGCAGTGAGAATCAGGCTGATTCGCAGCACATAAGCAACGACTAAACCAAAGTTGAGGGCTTTACGCTCCAGTTCCTTGTCTTCCAGCCCTTTTGCGATCGCAGCGAGAGCGATCGCATTGTCGGCAGATAACAGCGCCTCTAAAAGCACCAATATCACCAGAACTATAAGGGCTTCAAGGCTGAAATGAAAGTCGAGGTAATCAAAAATTTGGTCTAGCATTCCGGGTTTCTCAAGCAGAAAAAATTAAAATTTGACAAGAACGGAGATTTGCATATTAAAAAGCGCAATAAATTGCCACTCTAATTCAGCTTAACGCGCTTGTGGTGCATTTTGAAGGGGGTTGGCTCGATGCGATCGCAGTGGAAGTGGGGTAATTTGCGCGTGACAGCTAGTACAGCAAACCGCGATCTTCTGGTTGTGGCTTCAAGAGTGCTAAGTAATTCTTGAGAGAAACGGGGGGATTGAAGTAAGGATGAAAAAAGTAGCAAAATTCCTCAACTTGATAATACTTCATCAAAGTATCGATCAATTTCTGCTATCAGAATTTCAAAGTCTACAGGCTTGGTCAAGTGGCATTTGAAACCAGACTTCAGCGCAAGCTGCCGATCCTCCTGGCTACCGTAGCCGGTCAGTGCAATCAGAATTGAGCGAGTAAATTTGGAGTCTTTACTCAGTTCCTGTGCAACGGCGAATCCATCCATTTCGGGAAGCCCAATGTCACAAATAATTACATGAGGCTCAAGCTTCTTTGCAGTTTCTACCCCTAAAATTCCATTCTCGGCAATGGAAACTTCATGCCCAAAATACTCAAGTACTGCTTGTAATGATACGGCTGAATCCTCGTTATCTTCGATGACTAAAATTTTCAACGATTTTTTCGCCGCCTCTGTAATTTCTAATTCGTTGTCCGAGGTTGTAATCTCTTCGCATATAGGGAGAGTGACTTTGAATTCTGCTCCCAAATTTATCCCTCTACTTGAGGCTTCAACATTACCACCATGAAGTTCCACAAGACTTTTTACTACCGAAAGTCCCAAACCTAGCCCGCCCTTTGAACGATCTAAACTGCGATCAGCCTGGGTAAACGGCTCGAAAAGTTCTGGTAATATTGTCGGGTCTATCCCGATGCCTGTATCTCTTACTGATAAGACCGCTACACTACCTGAGCCATTCTCACCTGGAATAACTGAGAAATCCACCCAGATTGTCCCATCTGGCTGGGAAAACTTTAAGGCGTTATCAAGAAGGTTCCCAAAGATTTGGAAGAAGCGAGTGGAATCAACATAAGCCCACACGGGCTTGTTTGGCAGGTCTTCTACTACATTAAGATTCCATTTTTTGATTGCTTGTGCATGGTCATTGAGACTCTGGCGAACCAATTCCACCAGATTAATCTTCTCAAGATTTAATGAAATCTTCCCATAGGTGATGGACGATACGTCAAGTAACTCATCGATCAATTTCGAGAGGTGCTTAATTTGGTTTTGCATCATTAAAACTGTTTCCCCAACTGCGCCAGTCTGTCCTAGCTTCAACTTCAGTAGCTGAACGCCGTTGGAGATGGGGGCAACGGGATTCCTCAGTTCATGAGCTAGCATGGCAATAAATTTGTCTTTTAGGGCATTTTGGTTCGTTAGTTTCTGGAAAAGTTGCACGTTAGCGATCGCAACTGCTGTAGTATCAGTTAAAATCTCAAGCATTCCGATCTCTTCGGGCGTGGCTAGGTGGCGTGTACTCCAGTAGGCTCCAATCGCCCCCAGTGGATCGGAAACCCTTATAGGAACCATCACTAAACTTTTGACAAAAGTTACCTTGTACGCCTCAATCGGAATCCGTGCATCTTGATAAATGTCCTCAATTATGGCTGCTTTTTTATTGAGCATTGCCCAACCGGAGATGCAAGACTTGAGCGGAAAACGCATACCTTTCCAAAGTGGCCCAATGGCGTTTTCATCGACATAGTGGCAACATTCACCATCCCGCAATACAAAAGTTACTCCATCAGCATTTGTGAGATCGCGAGCAGCCAAACGCACAATCTCAATAATTTCTTCAATAGTCCGCACACAAGCTAAATCCTTCACTACCGAAAGCAGCCTGTTGTAAGAGGAAATGTTATGGCTTTGATCTGAATTCTGTTCTTGAGAGATGGAGGTTTGTAATATATTTTTCATAAAAACTCCGAACAAAAATATATCTGTATAAAAACTTAGGTAAAGCGGGTAGGTTCCGTAGACACCCAATACAGTTCGGATAAGCATTTTTCACTTTCCTTATGATCTGGGGAATGGGTTTGCGGGTAAAGGGGAAAGGATGTATTCAAAACCTTTCCCCTTTCCCCTTTACCCTTTAACCGAACCGTATTGCGTAGACACCTACTTTTAATCGTCATCTTAACCTCGATCTTGAGATTACAATCTGTTATCGCATTTTTACTTTTCCTTATATAGGATGAAATTATTCAAAATTACTAAGTAAATATTCGTAATTTACTTTATTTATTCATGCAACTTTTGGTGTTTCATCTATGGTGGTTACGTAACCGCTTAAACTCGTTATTTAAACGTAGTATTGGCAAGAGAATCGAAGATGCGTCACCATCCTTCGTAGACATCGCCATCGCAGACAAATTATTTGGCGATCGCTAAATAATACTCAAATCGCTCCCGGAGTTGTTCAACCGTCAAATTTTGAGTCCAGTACTCTACTAGAGCGTGACCAAATGCCCAGGCGTTGCGATCGGGTGAAGCGGTGTTTTCCAGCAGTAGCGGCCAAAGGGATAGCAATTCAAAGTTGAGCGACTTGGGGTTCAAGAGTGAGAAAAGCTCATATCCCATTTGCAGTTTACCAATCACAATTGGCAACTGTTCCACGGGAATTTGCTCCGCCAACATATACGCAAGAGCTGGAGATCCGGTTGAGAATGTAGAAACAAACTGAAGGACGGGACTTTTGAGCAATGCCGTTAATCCTTGTGTTGTCGTCATTTGGAAGGTGTAGTGGTCGATGATTTTGGCGGCGGCGACGATGCGAGTTTCTAGGTTACGCAAAAAGCGGGCGAGACGGAGTTGCTTGGTAGGTGCGATCGCATCCACTAATCCCAACGATAGCGCTTCTACTCCCCAGGCAACTCGATTTGTTTTGCTGTCACCTGTAACCACGGGTAAAACTAGATTACAGAAGTTTTCTAGCAGTTTGGCGCGATATTCAGTGGCTTCTCTAATGGCAATTTCTTTGGGGCGATCGCCCCATTCCCAATCATAAGGCGGTTGCCATTCGCGGATGGGACGGAGACGATCTACCTGGGTGACAATAGCGATCGCAGGTAAATCTGCAATTTCTGCTTTAATAGCTTGCAAAAAGTCCACATCCATTTGCAAGGCAGGATCGAGGGCAGGAGTAGCTAACAGCAGCAAATCTGAATTGATGGCATAATCAAGCACTAAGTTTTGGAGTTCGGCACGGTTGACTTGTTCGTAACCAGGTGTATCCAAAAGCGTCAGAGTTTCGCCACTTTCAGTTTGCCATTGATAATTCTGAATGTGATCGGTACTGGGTAAAACGTCAACTGCTGCGAGATCCCCCTGAAATAGCGTATTAATCAGGCTACTTTTTCCCGATCCCGTGCGCCCCACCAGCAGAATATTCACGGGTTTTTCCTCAACCGCCTCGGCTGGTTGAGCTTGAGTCAGGATTTCTCGGAGTGTTTGGGTTTTTGCCTTGGGTAAAGTTGGTGTGGAAACTACGGTTGCTGGAACTGGTAATGTGCTACGTCCGTAAAGTGCGATCGCTTGTAGGCATAAATTTCTCAGGGCAGCTTCCCGAAATAACTGGCTCAAATTCCCCAATAATTGCTGAGTTGCTTGGTTACTAGAACCCTGACTGGCTTGTTTTGCCACCGCCGCCACCGGATTTAAGATCCACTGTGCCCAGTTCCAAACTTTCCAGAATTTCCGAGCCGATGGTTCCAACTTCCGGTAGACCTCATATCCTTGGTATGCTTGTCCAACCGTTACCTGATTGAGGATCGGGGATAACTTTTGCATCCACTGATCCATATCATCCACTGTTCCCCGAATCAGCCCGTAAGCTTGGGGAACGTAAATATTTAGCAGCGGATATTGAATCTGAGGATTGTAGATACGAGCGATCGCTACGACTAAATCCTGACATCGCGTCCAAAAAGTTTGCCAGTCTTCCCAAATCGGGCGATCGCTTTGCGCTGCTTGAAGAATTTCTTGAAGGGCGGTTTCTGCAAGCTTTGTGGTGTCACTTCCCACTGGCCGCGCTACTGTATCCTCTGCCGTCGATTCCAGTTCTTCACGGACTTGAGTTAATACAGCTTCTACTTGATTAACAGCTGGTTGAGTCCATTTGACTAGCAGCCAACGCCAACCAACAAATAAAACGGTGAATATACCCCAAATCCAATTAATGCCCCACGCATGAATTTGTGAACCGGCAGACACCAGTAAGAAAATGATGATAAACGCGATCGGGATTGCTAAGACTACCCACTGCCACAGTTTTAATCGCACCATTGCCTCATACCTGCTTTAGTTAGACTTTTTATATTACTATTGTCGATCTAATTATCTTGTAGTGAGTTCTGGATTACTGCGTATATTAAAGTGTAAGAATTTGCTGGTAATAGCTTACACTGGCTGCTAGTTCATGTGATGTGTTGTGGTAAAAGTGGAGATTTGCCTACCTTTAAGATAATATTTACGTGAATAAATCACAAAAAACTGCCTTGTGCCCGTTGAATTATGCTTGTAGATTTTACAGTCGAAAACTACCGCTCAATTAAAGAACCTGTAACCCTAAGTGCGGTTGCTCAAAAACAAAGCGATCGTCAGACAAGCCAAAGCAGCAAACGCAAACGGGTAAAGTCAGATCATGAAATTACACCTGGATATCATGTTGAAGGTTGGGACATTGAGCTTTTACCTGTTCTGGCAATTTTTGGAGCTAATGCATCAGGTAAGAGTAATGTTATCCAAGCTCTGGATTATTTATTGCTTATGATGTCTAAAGGAATTCAGGAAGCAGTCACATTCCAGAAATTATTTAAATCGGCAAAACTAGATCCTTTCAGGTTAGATATGATCTCTGCTCAAAAACCTACAAAATTTGAATTGAGAACTTTATTTAATAATAATATTTACACTTATTCGTTAGTAATTAATGAAAATAATATAATTTCAGAAAGCTTAGACTATGCTTTAAATACGACTAAGCGTACTCGTCGTTTATTTCATCGCCAATGGGATGAAATTAATAAAAATTTTATATGGAAGACTGGTGAGCATTTTGCTGGCTACCATAATCAACTCCAGGATAATATTAGAGAAAATGAATTATTTTTTAGCATATTAGTAAAGCTAAAAGTAGATGTAATTGAGTCTATCGTCCGCTGGTTAAAAATTCGCTGGATTGGAATTAATTGGGAAAATCCAAAGTACGATAATATTACATTGATTAAATCACTACAAGGTACTGAGAATTCCATCTCAAATGAAATTATTGAAGAAGTCTTGACAATTTTACAAAAATTCGATACAGGACTGTCAAGAATCGATATGGTAAAGAAATATGATGATCCAAATGACTACAATATATTTGCTGTACATAACACCGATGACGGTGGTTCAGTTGCTTGGCTTTTTGATGAAGAATCTCTTGGAACGCAACGCTTATTTAATTTAGCATTTCGGATAGTAGTAGTTAGGAAAACAGGAGGATTGATAATTTTTGATGAATTAGGCACAAATATTCATCCAAATATTTTAAAACGTATTATCAAAATATTTCAAAATCCTAAAACCAATCCAAGAAGCGCTCAACTGATTTTAACTAGTCATGATAACACGTTACCAAGAAACAACTTGTTACGACGTGATCAAATTTGGTTTACACAAAAGCGCTCTGATCAAAGTACTGAGTTGTATCCCTTAACTGATTTCCATGTGCGAAATGATTTGGCTATTGACAAAGCTTATTTAGATGGTCATTTTGGAGCTGTTCCGTTTCTCCCATCTGAAGAGGAAATGATTTTACAGGGTGATGAGCAGTGCCAAGAAAGTTAAACCGTCGCCCACCTAGCAGAAATATTGCTCATAAAATACTAATTGCTTGTGAAGGAAGTAAAACAGAACCAATTTATTTCAATAGTATCCGCAATGAATTACGTTTGCCAACTTTAGATATTATTGTATTGCCTCATCAAAACAGAACTGATCCACGTAGCATTATTGAAAGACTTATCGAAGAACGACAGCAGAGGAAGGATAATCAGCAGTGGAGTAAAGAAGATAAAGCCTGGGCTGTTTTTGACGGAGATGAGCATATTGAAAAAAGTCTGCCAAATTGGCAAAGTGCAATAAATCGAGCTATAAGCCAAAAGATTAATCTGGCAATTACCAATCCTTGTTTTGAACTCTGGTATCTAATTCACTTTCAAGACCATTTTGCACAAATCACTCGTGATAGATTAGTTAATTTGCTCGAAAAGCATATACCCGACTACGACAAATCAATGTGCTTGTATCCAAAACCATTGAAATCCTTAACTGAACAAGCGATTCAACGTGCTGAGAAGATGGCAAAGCAGATAGAACGTAATGAATTATCTGAACATTCAAATCCCTGTTGTAGTGGCTTGCCTAAACTGATTAGTAGTTTATTAAGTTTAAAGAATAGTTAGAGAAATTACTTAAAATTCTTTTAATCAGTTTTATCTAATTATTGCTTATTATAAAAACTTAAAATACTCGGAAGCGATGTCTGACGACAAGTCGCTTTGCGTCTATACAAGCAACAATAAAGATAGCGATCGCTTGTCATAAAACCTAAAATACTAGTAATGCTACACTTTTGTAGAATTTAGGAGCAAAGGCTGTAGCTTCCATCACAATCGATATTTACGATGAACAATTGCAGAAGCTGCAAGCTTGGCGTAGCCTCTCGTAGAGAAGTTGCAGTCTGCTGTATCTTGAATTTCTCAACGAAGTATTGATAACGAAAATGCCAGAATTGGACAGCACAAAAATTGTCTGTCAATCAATCGCTCTTAACGTTTTAAATACTTAATATTAGTTAATCTTAAGAGTAGTTGGTAACAAAAATTTTTAACAGAAGTTCCCAAGCGATAACATTTGCGGACGAGATCTAAGGCAAAGTATGGTACGCGCAGTCGCAGTGGGTAAAACACGGGCAGATATAACCAGTAGTAAGCCTTTTTTAGGTTATTCCACTTTGAGCAAGCTTCTTGATCCAAGAAATCTGATATGTCTACGACTAATCCTCTGCCTTGGTACATCATGACATTACGCCCGTGGACATCATGAGGGTAGAGTCCACGACTTCGCGCATAGTCAAGAGCTTCATCAATGTCCTTTATTACCTGCTTGGGAATTAGTAAACCAAAGTGCATACAATCGTAGAGGGTTGTTCCATAAAGCCGTTTCAAGACTAAAAATCCATCCTTGGCGTACAAACATTCAGAAAACGCTGGATGATAACCTAGACGACGGTAAACTTCTACTTCCTCTTCAAAACCTGCCCGTCCTGGGGCATAAATCTTAACTACATAATCAAGGGAATCGGGGTGATAAACTACTGCGGCGTAATTTCCTCTGCCAAGCAGCCGCCAAGGTTGTGGAAGATAGCTTACCTTAATTGGATCGCAGGGATTGACACTTTCAATCTGTAATCTAGGCAGTAGTTCCTGATAAATGTTTTTGACTAACTGTTTTAGGGGCAATTTGTCCATATTAATTCCTTAGCCAATTTACGAGGTTTGGGAATAAGGTTGACTTGAGTGAATTACGACCTAAATGATACCGTTGCAACTTCTCGTTAACGGTAGAGATGGCAATTTTTATCTACAACTCATGCGATATTGATTTTTCTACCAACAATTCTGATGCTGCTTCACCCTCACCCAGGTTATCAGAATTAACAGATTTAGAAAAACCATCTGCTACATCTTTGATAAAACCAGCTACAGGTACCGCAACTAGTAAACCCAAGACTCCGCCAACATTGGTTCCTACAAGCAAAGCAATTAATACCCATATTGGTCTAATACCAGTAAACTTACCCAAAAGACGTGGTGCGATCGCCTGATCGATTAACTGATCGATAACAACAGCTACCGCAAAAACCTTAGCTGCTAGCCAAAAGTCATGTGACGCTATTATTAAAGTTATTAAAACCAGACTGACGACATCACCAAAAGGAATTAAGCTCAAAAGTCCAACTCCCAAACCAAAGAGTAAACCAAACTGGACTTGAAAAGCTAAAAACAATAATGTTATTGAAACACCCATCAGCAAAGCCAAAGTTCCCTGACCAATTAAGTAATTTTGGAAGTTTTGCTGAATAGACTGGCTTATCTGCTGGGCAACATCTCCAGGTAACTTCTTAAATATCGCCTCCCAAATTCTTGGGCCATCTAACAACAAGTAAAAAGTTAGCACTACTGTGATTAATGCCTCAGAAATACTATCAATTGTATCTATAATAATACTTAAAAGTTTATCTGAAACAAATTCTAATTCATTAGGTAATTGGTCAGTAACTTGTGCTAATAGCTGACTTAGATTCACATTTATTTTATGTTTAAACAACCAATCATTTACAATCTGAAGTTTTTCTTCGCTAGAATCAATCCATCGAGGAAAGACTTTAACCATTTCATTAAATTGCTCTAAAACAATGGGTACTAAAGTGATACCCAGAGCCACAACAATTACCAATGCTAATATAAAAACTAATGCTACTGCATAGCTGCGTTTAACTTTCCGCTGTTGCAGAATCGAAACAGGATAGTTTAAAACGAATGCAAGCAAAGTAGCCAATACAACAATTGTCACAACAGGTTGAAAGTTTTTCACCAACAAAAATGCTAGCCAACCATTGAGGAATACTAGAGGAAATAACAACGTAAAAATTAACCATCTAAGTAGTTGATTTAGGGGAAAATTCATAATTAATTTCAAAGCAAAAATTATTCTATTTACTAGATTGAACCGAGTAATTAAATCTGTTAAACAGGAAGTAGACAAGAAAATATTTCCAGATTCTCCACTTCACATTATTTAAATGATTAACTTTCAGCGAAAGCTGAAAATTGCTCCTCATTTATTCGCCCTGCCTGATACAGAGTATTAGTAATTTCCGAAATAGTTAAAACCGCATAGCTACGATAACCATTTTGCTGTAACCTATCTTTCACCCCCTGTTCGTGATCGATAAATACCACAATATCATTAACCTTTAATCCAGCTGATTCCAACTTTGCTGCCCCTTCCATGACACTTTTGCCGCTAATGAGAATATCGTCAACCACTACAACTGTTTCACCAGCATGAAAGTTACCCTCAATTACTCTCCGAGTTCCGTGTGCCTTCACCTCTTTACGCGGGAAAATCATCGGACAATGAAGGCGCAAAGCTAAACCAGTCGCAGTAGGTAAAGAACCATAGGGAATACCTGCTAATCTATCAAAATTCAGATTCTTCAAAATATCCTCATAAGCTGTGAGAACTTGATTAAAAACTTGGGGGTTGGAAATAATTTTGCGTAAGTCGATGTAATAAGGAAATATCGCTCCTGATGCTTGGACAAAGCTGCCAAACATAATGCAGTCAATATCATAAAGTTGTAAAATCAAATCTTGGTGAGGGTGCTGATTTAGAAAACAAACATCAGGAAACCACACAGAACAAGTAGAATTTTCGTAAATAATTTCAGTTTTGATTTGATTAATTTCTGCACGTAGAGACTGAACTTCCTCTGATAATTGCGTATTTGCCAACATATCTTGAGGAACAGGAATCAGTAAACCATCACCATTACTATTCAAGCCAGCTTCTAAAATTTGCTTCAGGTTTTGTCCCTCCGCCCAGATGCTACGCGCCATAATAATTCGTTCAGGTGCAACTGCTCGAATAAGTGCTAAAACTTCAGGATTTGTAGTTCCCACTTCCAAACCCAATTGTTCTGGAGTACCCCAGGTTTTGGATTCTTTTACTACCTGTAAATAAAGGGGTGATTCGTTTGTAGGATATTGCTGTAGAGCTTGTGCACCTGGATTAGAAGTACAGCATAAAATAAACACCGCTTTATCAGGATAGACCAAAAAAGGTGCTACATGATCTTGTCCTGTATAGGGACTGAGAGTGATTGCGTCCACTTGCCATTGTGTAAACACAGTCTGGGCAAAGATGGTACTAGTATTTAAGTCACTGTGTTTAGCATCTAAAATCACTGGAATATGGGCTGGAATAGCTGCTAAAGTTTTGTACAGCAGTTCTAAACCAGGAATACCTAAAGCTTCGTAAAAGCCAAGTGTCGGTTTATAAGCACAAACGAAATCAGAAGTTTCTGCAATAATGAATTGTAACCACTTTTCCAAACCAGCGATGAGTTCTTCAGATTCATAACGCCCAGGCATCATCTCTGGATTTGGATCGAGTCCTACAAATAGTAAGCTTTGATTTTGTAAGATATTTCCATTCAATTTATCAAAAAAATTCATTTTTTTTGTTTAAAAAAATTGTTTATTAAAACATTGATTCTGTTAATTCCGTACCACCAGCCTTACGCCCTAATTGATAGTGAATTACTACAAATAAGATAACCATCGGCACTGAGGCAAAGTGAACAATTCGCAATGCTTGCCAATCGCCAAAGCAATCCACAATCCAGGGAAATTGAGCAGGTTTATACATTCCTATCCCTGTAAATAATGCCAGCAGCAAAATAGGAATAATTGCTGTATAAGCAATCCGATGCCAAGCATAAATTAGACGTTGGGAATTTTGAGTTTTTTGTAATGCTTTCAAGTCATTAGCACCGACAAAGCGATGTCGCCAGCGTCGGGTAATTAAAATGTAAATTCCATACCACAACAGATTCAGCGAGAATAGCCACATTGCTGCAAAATGCCAGTGTCTACCTCCTGCAAGCCAACCTCCTAAAGTAAATATCGGAGGAATGTGCAAACCTGCGCGTCCACCAAAAACAGGGTTGGCGTTGTAAATTTGTAGTCCACTGGTGAGCATGATAAATAGACTAATGATATTACACCAGTGGAAAATTTTGGCTCCTATTGCTTGAGTGGGTCGCTTTCGAGTTGGAGAGGGAACGTAGGAAGTCATAAATTTTGACTGATAAAATTTGCTGTTTATCTGTCTTGGGTAAATAGCCCAGCAAGTTTGGAGGTAGGCATTGCTTACCTTTATTTTCTCATCATTAGATTCAGTATTCTGACATTAATGGTCTACCATCTGCTGTTTTAACTGTCAGTTTAGGTATGGCTAGGGTTATTCTCAGCTAAATTACGCCTAATGTAAATTAAATCGGTTGAGATTGGAAAGTGAGAATATCGATACGAAAACTGTGACGAAGCAATAAAAGTAGCAGGGTAAGCTCATCTAATTTAGTATAGAGTCAGCTTGACAAATTAAGTAAAATAAGCTTAAACAAAGTTATAAAAAAAGCACTTGACTTCCGAGCAAGTGCTTTTTAAGATAGCTGATAAAATTTTGTGCAGGCTTTTTTTCAAATCAACAAATAGTGCGTAGGCGTAGTCCGCCGCAGGCATCGCTAAATCTAGCTGACCTTGCCAAAGAAATGTTTCTGCGACTTTAAGACGTTTGAGTGAACCACCAACCTTGTACAGATTCTCTTAGAGCCAGACAGTACGCAATACTTTTCGGATAAATCCAACAATCTCTCTTTTGGTCTGGGTAAAGGTTAATGGGTTTGCGGGTAAAGGTAAATATCAAACCCTTTCCCTTTCCCCTTTCCCCCTTAACCGAAAAGTATTGAGACAGTACGGACTCAATCGCGTGGCTTTGAGTGCAGAACAAGTGATCGCGTCGTTGGGAGTTCGAGCAGCAGTAGCGGTTTAGTCTCGAAAGTGAAAAAGGCGATTGCACACCAAAAGAATTGCGATCGCCAACAAGTTTAATCTCGAATAAACACAATCATGACACAAAATGCAGCAAGTAACCTCTTACTTCAAGTAGGTGACTGTCAAGACAAGATTCTCCTACCTGCTACAGATGCGGATGCAGAGGTGTAAGAAATCGTTGAGGTCAAGTTTAATCAGGAGACAGAATAATGCAACCAACAATATCAATTCCACACGGTTGGAAAGACCCCCACTTCACTTTAGGACAACGTACAGAAAAGGGAATTATCATCGGCATCAAGTATTACCTAACCGACAGCTTTTAGCCCATGAATACGATGAAGAGTGGGGTGATATAATCATGCCTGATATCAATTCTCAAGATGAAGAAAATCGCTTGGATAACTAGCTTTAACTACTGACACCACACGAGTTGAAAACACTCTTAGAAGCAGAGATTACCAAACATTTAAGTAAGTAGGTGCTCAAAAACACAACTAAATTAAGAAGGGTAAAGGTTAAGGGTAAAAGGGAAAAACCTTTACCCTTTAACCTTTTCCCTTTACCCATACAAAACTTTGTATAGTTCGGTTTAATTGTGCCAACCTACTTACATCAAGTTGAACTGCTAACATACGAATTAAAAGCAATTCCTGGCACTGTCATAAATAGCTAAGTCGAACACTATCCAATATCAACGCAATTTTTAGCAACAACAACGCAATTATGGAAACTATCACCATCAACAATAGCGTCTTTCTCATTCCAACTATCCAACCTAAACTACAAGCAAACTGTGCTAAGAAATACGAGCAATTTTTTCTCGATTGTCCTCCAAAACTGACAATCCTAGAGGCACAAGCTGGCGGATATCTCATGCAAGGGCAAAATCAAACAACAATACCACAAGGTAAAAAGCGGTAAATAGTACTCTTGCTGTTGTGGGTAAGGAGAATGTGGCTTTGTCAAGAACCTTGCTAACCAAGCTAAAGGTATAGCAAAAACAGCGGTACTTATGGAGCGAACTATTTCATATAACTGTGCAAATTGTAACTCACTAACTCCACTCCTTACCCAGTTTAGAAGAGTAGAGTAAACCACTAACCAAGCAATCATTACTATCCCGAATCGCTGGACATCACCAAAATACTCGTTAGGGCGTGCTATCCATGTACAGCACTCTAAAACACTGTTTGGCGCAGTTCTGGAAATACTTTGGAGACTTTATTCAGAAGATAATCGCCATAAGTCCCGCGACATTCGTGGACACTGGCTTTATCCCAGCGATCGCTTTGATCGTCATTCACTACTATGCCGTTGGGTTCAATGGGTTTGACTTCAATGTTGAAATTGGGATCAAAGAAAAATGGAAATGACAAGCGATTACTTGTTGATAGGTTCTGAACGCGGTGGGGTGTTGAGCGATACAGCCCTCGTGTCATACGATCGAGCATATCCCCAATGTTGCATACGAATGAACCAGGAATAGGAGGTGCATCTATCCAACCAGACTTTAATTTGACTTGTAATCCACCGACATTATCTTGTTTTAGTATAGTCAATACTCCATAATCTGTATGTTCGCCAACGCCCCATTTAGATTCAGATAATGATGAATTAGGAGGGTAATTGAAAATCCGAAATAATATCAATGGGTTTTTTGTATAACAGTCTGCAAAGTAGGACTTTTCTAACCCCAAACTTAGAGCAATACCAGCCATTAGGGTATGTCCAAGTCTGGTCATTGAGTCTATATAATTCAGCACTGTTTCCCTAAATTGTGGAATATTGGATGGAAAAAGATTTCGACCGTGCATTGGTACACCAGTTTTCACAAGTGGGTGGTCTTCTTCTAGTTCTGTACCGAAGTAAATACCTTCTTTTAAGTCCGGTCTACCTGATGTCAACTCATTACCCACGGGGAAATATCCTCGCCATGCTTTACCACCAAGAGCCATACGAATCTTCAGTTTTGTTTCTACATCCTGCGCGAAAAACTGTTGGCTGAGATGTTCCAATTGCTTTTGTAGTTGCTCATCAACTCCATGTCCGACGATATAGAAGAAACCGTAATCTTGGCAAGCTTGTCTAATTTGCTCTGCAATTACATCCGAATAGTTGCTAGTTTGAGAAACCAATGGATTAATATCAATGACGGGAACTTCTGAAAACTCTTTATCCACAACTTGTAAGATTGTCATAAGCTAATCAGCATTTAAATTGCAACTATACTACTGTTCTAGGTGAGCAACCTAAGAATTTAAAAATTTCTTGTTGTGTTCTGCCATCGTTTTGGAGCAGAATAATTAGAATCCTTTCTCTGACATGGGGTAATTCGCTCTCTTTTAGAGTACTGTAATGCAGAATACGTTAATTCCCAAGGACGACAAGGACAATCTTGTGCGTAAAAATGCGATATATGGTGTTGAGCCGAGATGTTGGAGTGAACTTACACCAGTTAACCAATCATTCTCATAATGAGAATTGTTATGTGGCTGTATGCCTGCTTGCTTTTTACTCTTGTTCATGAGACTATAAGCTTCATAAAAAATACGTTATTTTGACCGATTAACAGTATTTTACAAGTAGTCCCAGTGATTAAAACAAGCAGTAGAAAGTAGAGGACGTAATATCTCAGCTTGAGCTGGAACCTACAAAACTAGAGATATACGGTTTGCTTCAGTAGCAAATACATCAAGAAAGCAATGACTACACACACGACTTGACGAATTGCACACCTTTGTCACAACCAGAAGCAACCTGTGAAGAAGTCCTCAAATCCATGCAGAAGACTTATCTAATTTTTTAATGCGTTAGTCTTGGGGCGATCAAAATATGACATCATCAAAGACCTCCAACAGGCTCGATCCCTTTGAAGCATCAATCGGTACGCATAACTCCTTTGTCAGCAACGTCTGGCGACTGCGGCACTGGATGGCTCCGTACCGCTGGCGCATTGCGTTAGCGCTGCTGTTTGCTATGCTCTCGGCAACCGCCGCCGTGTTGGTACCAATCGTGGTTAGTCGAGTGGTAGTGGACGGTATCCTAATGCACAACTACCGGACAGATTTGCCAGACTATGGACAAACAGCGTTAATCCACTGGTTGGCGATCGCGCTGGGCACCAAACAAATAATCGCAGCCTGCGTAGTCGGCCTACTCTGGGTGCTGCTGTGGTCTGGTTTTGGGTACGCCTTTCGCGCCCAGTTGTCCCTTTCGGCACTGTTGGGTCTTTGCGATCTGCGCCGCGATCTGTTTGCCCATGTCGAGCGTCTGCCCGCTGCTTTTTATGACCGGGTTATGGTTGGGCAGGTATTGACTCGGATCACCAATGACATCGAGAGTTTGTCCGAACTGCTGACTGGTGTCGGCGCGCTGGCTGGAGAATTGATTCCCCTCGTTATCGCCGTTAGCGTCATGCTATCTCTAGATTCGATGCTCATGGCAAAGCTATCGCCCTTTTTGTTTTTTGTGGCGGGTGTGATCATCGTGTTCAGATATTATTCTGGGCCGATTTATCAAGTCATCCGCAGCACACTATCGCGCCTCAACGAGCATTTGCACGAAAATTTGTCGGGTATTGAAATCGTGCAGATGTCCGGGCGGGAGGCACTGAGCTTTAAACGCTACTCTGCCATTAATGAGGCCAATCGCGTCGCCGAGACCAAGGCCATCATGGTAGAGACGGTATATAACCCGATCATCGACAACGTATCTTATTTGGCGATCGCTTGCATCCTGTGGTTGGGCGGGCAGCATGTACTTAGCCACACTACCACTCTGGGATCGGTCGTGTTGTTCTTGCAATTCAGCGACATGCTGTTTCGTCCAATTGTGGCCTTGGGCGATCAAGCAAATGCGGTGTTCCGAGCGGCAGCAGCCTGCGATCGCATATTCCGGCTGCTGGACTGGAAGGAGTCTTTGTCTGTGCCGCCGCAGCCCATACCTTTGCCCGAAGACTTACATGGCCGTATCGAGTTTCGTGACCTGAATTTCCGTTACGAAACTGGCGAACCGGTTATCCAGCACTTTAATCTGAATGTGATACCCGGTGAGAACATCGCCATTGTCGGGCCTACTGGCTCTGGCAAGACCACGCTGACGCGGCTCATCTGTCGTTTTTACGATGTGCCTGAGAATAGCTTGTTCATCGACGGCATCGATATTATGCAGATAGACCCTGCACAGATCCGTAAGCGCGTAGGTGTGATCTTTCAAGACTTTCATTTGTTCCCTGGCACCATCTATGACAACATCGCATTAGGTAACTCGACCATTACCTTGGAAGATGCCCGACATGCCGCCGAACTGATACAGACCTTGGGTTTCATCGAGTCCTTGCCATTAGGTTTTGATACGGTACTGGAAGACCGTGGCCAAAATCTATCCCAAGGTCAACGCCAGTTGCTGGCATTTACCCGTGTCATTGCTCTAGACCCCGAAATCCTGATTCTGGATGAAGCCACTGCCAGCATTGACCCAGAAACTGAAGCTACTATCCAAGCAGCGCTGGCCAGAGTCACCGCCAACAGAACTTCCATCATCATTGCCCACAGATTACAAACCATCCGCCGAGCTGACCGCATTGTTGTATTAAACCATGGCCAGTTAGTGGAAGTTGGAAATCACACAGAATTGATGCTTCGTAATGGTTTTTATAAAACGCTTTATGAAGCGCAACTGTACAAGGGTATACGTCAAAACACATTAAACCGCCCAACTAAAGATTTCTAATATCGAGGTGATTTCCGAAAAATACATTTGTACAAACAACTAACCTCAATTAAACTGATTTGCTGACTGTATTAGCCTGATTATTTGAGAATTACAAAGCTGTACATTTTTAGATGCTCGCCTGCTGTGATTGAGCAATTCGACAAAATAATCGCTTTTATCCAACATTGATTTTTCCCTATATAACAAGATTAAACTGATGCTAGCCGACCGAGGAAGATTGAAATCGGACTTACCTACCTTTACCTCATTGCAGCGACTTTTTCCCTACTTCAAGGCTTACCGTTTTCAGTGGTTAACAGCAGTATTAGCCCTGCTGGCTGTTCATGTTGTTGAAGCTGCCATTCCTGTGTATCTGAAAGTCGGCATTGATCTGATTTCAAAACAGGACAAGAATATCTTATTGCCGGTTCTGGCGATACTTGGTTTGACGGCTCTGCGCTTTGCGATCCTGCATTTTGGTCGCCGCAACAACGCGGTGATTTCAATTTACATATCTTATGACTTACGGCAAGCATTTTATGCACACTTACAGTCCCTTGGTCGCGGCTTCTATGCGAATTACCACTTGGGTGACTTGATTGCACGAGCGACCAATGACATGGAGTCTATCCGTCGCTTTTTTCGTTCTGCGGTGCATCGATTAGTAAGCCTAATCGGTGTGGCGTTGATTGCACCGATTTTTATGGTGCAACAGTCGGTTCAATTGACATTGTTGCTCATTCCGTTACTGCTAGTGATAGCCGCTAATGGCTGGTATTTGGCTGGGCGTATTTTGCTGGCATCGGCAGCAGTGCAAGTGGGTTTTGGTGCGTTGACAGAAACGGTGCAGCAAAACCTCAAGGGTATCCGTACCATCCAGTCCCATGCCCAGGAAGAGCGAGAGATTAAACACTTTACAGGAGTATCACATCGTTATGCGCTAGCTCATCAAAAGTTGATCAATTTGAACGCTATTCTCACTGCCTCCACTGCGCTGGGCAGTGGTTTGATGACCTTAATCGTTGTTGGCGTCGGTGGAAGCCAAGTATTGGCAGGGCAAATGAGCATCGGCACGCTGACAGCTTTCATCTTTTATTTGGCTATGATTCTGGGGGTAATCAAGGAGAGCAGTTTTGTAATGTATGCTTTGCTGAATGCCAGTACAGCTGCAACCAGAGTATTTCAAATCATGGATGAAAAACCTGAGATTGAAGATGCTCCGGCAGGCTCATCAGCCCAACCAATCAAGGGCGAAATCGCGGTTTATGATCTGTCATACAGTTACCCGGTCAGTGCTGAAGTGCGATCGCGTTTGGTTCTCGAACAGATATCCCTGAGTATTAGTCCTGGCGAAATGATTGCTATCATCGGTCGTGTAGGCTCTGGCAAATCCACCTTGCTGCGGCTGCTGGCTAGGCAATTGGAGCCTAATAGCGGACAAATCAAAGTGGATGGGCAAGACCTACGAGACATCCCGCTAAGTCATCTACGCAAGAACCTGTCATTTGTCCCCCAGGATACTTTCCTATTCGCTGCACCAATTTCGGAAAACATCTCATTCGATAACCCGGAGCGACCACAGGATTTAATCTGGCAGGCTGCCCGATCTGCCCAGCTTGAAGCAACGATCAACAAATTCAGTGCAGGGTTGTCCACATTGATTGGTGAGCGTGGGGTAACTTTATCGGGCGGACAGAAACAGAGAACCAGTTTAGCCCGCGGTCTGATTCGCCAGACCCCCATTTTGCTGCTGGACGACTGCTTTTCGGCGCTGGATACCAGAACAGAGGCCTTGGTTCTGTCCCAATTGCGATCGGTTAGGGACGGACTCACCACGGTGCTGGTTTCTCACCGGATGTTAGCGGCACGTTATGTAGACAGGATCTACGTACTTGAGCAAGGACGCATCGTGGAGACTGGCAGTCATGATGAACTAATTGCCCTTGATGGTTATTACGCAAAGCTCAGTGGTATGCAAGACGAAACTTGAACTATGAGCAGGCTGTCTCTTCCCGCTACTAAACTAACTTCTAGACGATCTATTAAGCATCGTCGAGAAGTTAGTTTAAAACTTGCCCGGTTTTTAATTATCCTCAACATCCTTTAACAGTTGCTTATGTAACTGGTGCCAGGGGTTAAACCCACAAGCTAATTTTTTCATCCCAAGGGGCAGATTTGCTAATTTGCTTCCATACAGGACTATACAAGGCTTCATGTAGTTCGCGTGCTAGTACCACCAAACCTGCATAACCAGCGTAAGCATGGTGACGTTCATGGTTAATGTCTAAAAAAGGAATTTGCGCTTTGAGTGCTGTATATTTATTTCCAGCCCCAGCAATCAACACATCAGCTTTTGTTTGGTTTAATACCTTTAATAATGCCTGGGCAGTTGTGTCCGACAAAATCATTCCATCTTCACCAAGATATTGTTTAACTTTAGCTTTCTCCTCCTGTGTTGTTTTACCATCCGTAGCTGCAATAACTTCCATTCCCAAGTCTTGGGCTGCTAAGATCAGTGACCAACTTTTCACACCACCAGTAGAAAGAAGAATTCGCTTACCTTTTAAATCAGCAAGGTAAGGAGCTAAAGCAATATCTAGAGCAGCATTTTCTTGGGCAATTAACTTTTCTGTACGTTTTTGAAGTTCATGGACAACAACACTATCTCCCAAGGATATACTTAATTTTGCCGCAACATTCTGTAAGCAATTGTTTAAGTTAGTCGCACCATAGAAAGACTCTTCAATATAAGGAATTCCATAGCGTTTTTCCATAGTTTGTGCCATTTGTATAGCTACATTTGAGCAAAGTACTACATTTAATTTGGCACGATGAGCATAGCAAATTTCTTGATAACGAGCATCACCTGTGATTTTGGAAAGAACGCGAATACCCATTTTTGTGAATAATGGTAGGATATTCCAAGTTTCACCTGCAATATTATAATCACCAACAATATTAATATCAAATGGTGTGATAACTTCAGGTTCTGCTGTACCAATGACAGCATTCAATAAAGTTTCATTACCAATGCGATTTCCTAAATTTTTACTACCAATAAATCCAGGCGCATTTACATAGATAACTGGAATATTGATTTTTTGTGTAGCTAGTTTACAGACACTATCAATATCATCACCAATCAAAGCAGACAGACAAGTAGCGTAAACAAAAATAGCGGCAGGATGATAGCGATCGGCAACATCCACAATAGCTTTGTACAGTTTCTTTTCCCCACCAAAAACGATATTACCCTCACTAAAGTCAGTAGTAAAAGCTGTTTGATATAATTCAGAACCTGATGAGAGGCTACCATGAGTTGCCCAAGGATTATGAGTACAAGAAACAGCACCATGTACTAAATGAACAGCATCAGTAATAGCTCCGACAGAAACCATCGCTCCATCAAAAGGACAATTTCCTTGGGTTGAACCTGGTTGTGGTGGTTTTGTACAAGTGAGTTTTTTCTGTTTAGATTTGCAAACTGTTTCACTGAGTGCTTCGTTAATTGTTACTTGAGTATTCTTCATGTTTTTTCTCCTGTTGAAGATGAATACAAAACAGTCAAGAATGAGGAGTTAAGAGTGTTATTTTGTCTCTACCTCCTTTCTTCTACTATTCTTAATTACCAATTTTTCTCACTATTATCCACTCCTCGTCATAGATCGAGTTAGAGGAAGTTGATTGAGACTGATTTCTAGAAAATTGCAAAAAACAGCAATTGATCCACTAGTATTTCAGATAAAACAAGCAACTATTCTGACGCATTCTGTATTTTTAGAAAGCCAGTTATAGCAATCCTTAATTGCATGAGGTACATCTTAGCTTCTAACCTCTAGCCCCTCTCCTCAACGAGATGTAACTCACTAAAATGAGAACCACTATAATTTTTTGCTAGTTTTAGCTTATTTAAATATTAGCATAACTAATATTTAAATAAACAATTATTATTGTTATATTTTTAAACCAAATATTATTAGATAATTAAACAGAAGAATTAGGCACATTGTCTCTCTGTACCTTGTTTTATGTTTGATGATTTAACTAAGGAATTTAATTTTTCACTAATACTTTTATAAGTATCTTATTTAACGCTTATAGCACCTTAGATTTAGGTCATCATAGCCTGATTAATTTGAATATACACTAAATTTATCGGTTAACCGGAGTAAATGTGGTATTTCTTTTGAAATTTGAATTCTGGGAGCAGAGTTTTGATCGTCTGGATGAGTATTTACAACAATTGCTAGCAGAGGAAAAGAAACGCGATCGCTCATAGGTTATGATTGACATTGCCATTGGTTAGAAAAAGCGTCGTAACTCGCGTCTTTAATGCCCTACGCAACAAGACTTGTCGGGTTTTGGGGAAAAGGGGAATGGGAAAAGGGAAAGAAAAAACCTTTAACCTTTACCCTTTAACCTTTTCCCCAAATCCAATTCCGACTTAAAAATGCACAAAGCGTGCAGTATTGCCCCACGCAAACTCGTCTTCGGAACAAGACGGAAAAACGACGCTGCACATCGCAATGCAAGGGTTGGTCAATTACTTAGTCGCTCTATGGGCGATTTCCAGAAGGGTACTCATGCCCTAAGATAGGATGGGGTGTGTAAGGTTCTTCTAGGAATTTGCGCTCTTGATCAGACAGTTCTAAATCCACCGCCTCGACAGCCTCTTTGAGATGTTCGATCTTGCTAGCGCCTATTATGGGAGATGTTACACCTGGTTGATGCAATAGCCAAGCTAGGGCAATTTGTGTAGGTTTAACCCCTCGTTTTGTAGCTAATTCAACTACGCGCTCAACTATTTGAAAATCTGAATCTTGATAGTAGAGCTTGTGAGCGAATTCGTCAGTTTTTGCACGTAGTGTTTGCCCATAGTCTGACTTGCTGCGATTCCCTGACAAAAAGCCCCGCGCCAGGGGACTCCAAGGAATAATACCAATCCCTTGATCTTGGGCTAGAGGTATCACTTCTCGTTCTTCTTCTCGATAAACTAGGTTGTAGTGATTTTGAATTGATACAAAGCGAGTCCAGCCGTGAATGTCTGCTGTATAAAGGGCTTTGGCAAACTGCCATGCGTAAACACTAGAAATCCCCAGGTAACGGACTTTACCCGCTTTCACAAGATCATGCAATGCTTCTAGGGTTTCTTCGATTGGTGTCTCATAGTCCCAACGGTGAATTTGGTATAAGTCTACATAATCAGTCTGTAGTCGCCGCAAAGAAGCATCAATGCTATCAAAAATATGTTTGCGAGATAGTCCTCGATCATTTGGGCCATCGCCGACTTTACCATGTACTTTGGTAGCAATAACAACCTGATCTCTGTTTGCAAAGTCTTTAAGCGCTCGCCCGACAATTTCTTCACTAGCGCCCAAGGAATAGACATCGGCGGTATCAAAAAAGTTAATCCCCAATTCCAAAGCCAGTTTTATAAATGGGCGACTTTCTTCTTCTTCTAATACCCATTGGCGCAATTTACGGGAGCCATAAGTCATCGTGCCGAGGGTGACACGTGATACTTTGAGTCCAGTTTTGCCAAGATTCACATATTTGATCATA
This sequence comes from Nostoc sp. DedQUE12b, assembly GCF_034530835.1. NCBI lineage: Bacteria > Bacillati > Cyanobacteriota > Cyanophyceae > Nostocales > Nostocaceae > Nostoc > Nostoc sp. DedQUE12b. The sequence goes on from NZ_JAVRCI010000003.1 coordinate 194,881, forward strand.
CTGTCTGCTCTACTTCTGTTGGGATACTTAATAACGTTGTGAGGTTTCTATAAGCAGTTGGGAGGTGCAATTGGTTTCATCGGTGCGTTCTCAAGCTAATTTTTAATGAATCAGTAGAATGTTGTTACCAGAGGCTTTGCACTTTTCTCGTACACTTTATCTGCCTAGAGTATTGCAAAGCGATGAGCATTATTTTGCAACAGCTAGGATTTAAATACTATATATCAATCGAGTTGCCGGAGTTAATGATTATAAAATTAAGAATCAATCCAACGCCTCACTGCTGGCAATTGTGCAGAGAACCATATAGCACCTAAGATATTTAGACTGCCAGAGACGATCAAGGCATTAGTTGCACCAAAATTCTGTGCCAAAGTTCCAGCTAACAGATTCCCAAAGGGCATCATACCCACCATTGCTAGGGCATAAAAACTCATCACCCGTCCGCGCTTATCCTCGGCAACTAAGGTTTGGATAATCATATTACTACTGGTAATCAGGAGGATAGAAAAGCAGCCTGTAAACACCAGTATGATTATGGATAATCCAACTTGGCGCGATAGTGAGAAGGAAATCACACTTATCCCAATCAAGACTTGAGCGACTACAATCAAACGTTCTAAGCCCGCAATCCCTCGCCTAACACTCAGATACAAACAAGCAAACAACGAGCCAATGGGCGCTGAGGTGCTGAGGTGAGCCATCGTAGTTGCATCGCCATTTAAAATCTTAGCCGCGAAGACAGGCATGAGCGCGACATGAGACATCCCGACTAAACCTTGTAATGCCAGTATTAATAAAATTGCTCTAATGGGCTGGAATTTGGAGACATATTCAAAGCCCTCCCGCAATTTCTGCAAAGTATCGCTCAGGCTCGTCAGGGTTTGCATCGGTCTGATTTTCAGCCGCATTGCTAGCAGGGTAAAGATGGCAGGGATATAACTGAGGGTATCGTAGAGAAAACAATATTTCACCCCTAGCGTCGCAATCAAAATCCCGCCCATAGCTGGCCCCAATACCGAAGAGGAACTTAACATCACTGAATTCAAGGCGATCGCATTACTCCAATCAGCGCGATCATCTACGGTTTCGGTGACGATTGTATGGCGCACGGGCATATCTAATCCCTTGAGCAAACCATTGAGAACACTCAGTACCAATAGGATGGGAAACGTAATCCAATTCCTAAAGGTAAGAATTGTCAAAGCTAGGGAAACGCTAATTCCCAATATCTGCACCAACATTAACAAGTCACGACGACTCCAGCGATCGGACAATACGCCGGAAAAGGGAATCACTAATAACGTCGGTAAAAATTGCACAAAGCCCGCAACTCCCAACAACCAAGCCGATTTAGTCAAATCGTATACTAGCCAAGGAATAGTTAACTGCTGGGTCATAAATGTCCCAGACATTGATAGTAACTGTCCCCCAAAAAACAGGCGAAAATTACGCCAGCGAAAGGCGGGTAAATATTGGTAAATGATATTACTTACGCGATCGCCCAGTTGTCTATTCCAAATTTTCATTAGCGGAATTATACGATGTTATCCTAAATCTTAGAATACCTAATATTTAGTTTCACTAATAATTATAGGATAATGCGTAGTTTACCGCACTTCGGCAAGGCTCAGTGACCACCGTAGGTCTTACCCTGAGGCTGTCGTACTCCTTCGGAGAAGCAAGCTACGCGGAGCGTCTCGTAGAGAAGGGCATCGCCTCTGGTTTTGTAGCAAGCTTGCTGATTCAAAGGTTAAGCTTTATTCCTAACGGCATCCGGTGTAATTGCTGCATACTGTTGGGCGGTTAGAGTTGCTCCTCGAATATCGACTAGTTTCGGCACGACTTTCAGTTGATATAGAAGATCCGCAACCTTTTGTTGAGCGCTAATTACTTCCTCAGTAATTGGTCTCATGTCATATTTTCTTCTCGTCAGCGCCAACTCCATAGTATCGACATCAGTCTTGACCTTTGGGGCAAGGATTTCGGCAGCTGCACGCCTATTTTTATTTGCCCACAACCCAATCTCATAGTACTCTGACAAAATTGCTTTCAAGAGGTCAGCGTTATTAGTGGCAAAATCTCGTGAAGCTAAGTAATAACCCCCTGGCGTCTTAATTCCTTGGGCGTTTCGTAAGACTCGAATAGTGCCTTGCCGTTGCAGCTTGATCAGACTAGGATCGCTTTCTACAAAAGCATCAACCGTCTTGTTCAAAAACGCTGCTCTTCCATCTGCAATGGCTAGATTCACTGATTCAATATCACTGATTTTTAGCCCTACCTCTTCAAACGCTTTCACCACAAAATAGGTCTGAGCCGTCCCTCTAGAATAAGCAACTTTTTTACCTTTAAGACCTGCCAATGTTTGGATTGGAGAATCCTTTAGCACAACAATTGCTGAACCTTCTCCAGTACCTGGCGGCGTATTAACTACATAAATCAGATTAGTACCAGCTGCCTGAGCAAAAATAGGTGGTGTTTCACCGGTTGGGCCCATATCGATACTACCCACATTTAAGGCTTCTAAGAGTGGTGGCCCGGACACAAATTGAGACCAAGTAACACCTATTCCTTGAGGAGCTAAACGTTTTTCAATTACGCCTTTTTCGTGTGTTAGATCCCCAGAAACTTGGTAGCCAAGCCGAACAACCTTAGTACTGCTACTACTCTTAATAATATTAGTGTTACTGGCAGTACTATTGCCGATACTGGTCTTGTTTGTACCACAACTGGCTAAAGTCGTAAAAGAAATTAATCCATAGAAAGCGTAGAGTAAATCACGTCTGGATATCGAATATTCGCCAATTTGTACTTTTCTCATAACTGCTCATCTAACTTTGATGTTGATACCTTTAGGTAAAAATTTAGGCACTGTTGTACTAGCTTTTCTCCCTTCTCTCTAAGAGAGAAGGGAGAAAATGCTTTGTCTTTGTATCAGAAATAATCTACAAATGTTAGCTAGCTGAACTTTAGAACGGACGGCTACCCCGAAGGCTGACCCGTTTCAGAACACGAGTTGCATTGGCATCAAATTCAGGGCGGTAGTGAGAGGTTGCCTGATTATCCCAATAAAGCAGGTCGCCCTTGTTCCACTGGTGCCGATAGGCAAACCGGGGTTGCTTAATATGCTCCTGCAACCGTGCAATTAGTTTTGCTCCTTCTACATGGTCATAATCGAGAATATCCACATCGCTAGCAGCATTGAAGAAGAGGATTTTTTTGCCGGTATCTGGGTGAGTGCGAACCAGAGGATGAATTGCAACTCGTTCGCCGGGTTTAACTTCGCGACCAGCTGCATATTTCGGCTCACCATACTCATCTTGATCTTTGCTGCCATAAAAATTAAAGTAGCGTATGTGTAAGCCAGCAATTTGTTGCTTGGTCGCATCATCTAACTCTTCGTAAGCCTGAGCCAAATTCACCCAATAGGTATCGGGGCCATTTTCAGGTACTTCTACTGCGTATAAGAAGGAACCGCTAGATGGCACAGGAAGCCAGTAGTGATCGATGTGAGGTAAAAGTTCTTGATAGTTCGGTCGGATATTGACTGAACTCTCTTGGGTAGCAGCATTAGCGAGAGTGAGAACTAGGGGTGGTAGATATTCTTCCGTTTCTCCTTTACGAATGTAAGCAGGCTGCTGAAGAATATCGCCAAAGTAATTGGCAAAGGCTAACAACTGATCATCAGTTAATGTCTGGTTTTTGAAGATGAGGATGTGGCGATCGCGCCATGCCTGCTTTAGTTGCAGAATCACCTCTGGTTGGGCAGAACGACTAGCATCGACTCCGGTAATAATGGCACCAAGAGCTGCTTCGGTAGATGTAATTTCAATCCGACTTGCCGTGAGTGTCACGATCGGGTCTCCTTGGATTTGTAAATATACGAGGGTGTAAGGTGCAGGATGGAATGGCACGCTTGTAAAGCCCAAAGGCTTTTGTCATCTTGTTCCCAGCCTCCAGGCTGGGAATGTATTTAAAGTGGGCTTCTGCCTCTTGTCAAGAAGATCGGAGGCGGAGCCTCCCAGAATGCAATACGGTTCAGTTAGTGCCAAAAACCTTGAAATGTGTAGGTTGGGTTGAGGAACGAAACCCAACATTTTCGGGGCTTTGTTGGGTTGCGCTTTGCTTAACCCAACCTACAATTTTCCTTAACTGAACCGTATTGTCCCAGAATGGGTTAAGAGCCTAGTAGTACGCCAAGGCAACTTGGCGGGGTAAAGGGGAAGGGTGAAAGGGACTCATGTTTTTTATCCCTTACCCTTTTCCCTTTACCCTTTACCCAACCTCCACAAGCGCATTTTTGGGTTGGCAGACCACTAAAGGCTCTTAACCAGTCAGAGCAAGGGCTGTATCTTAACAAGCGTGCCATTCGGTTCAGAGTACTTTTAAATTTACTCAGCACTGCCTTAAAAAAAGCTAACGGGACTCAGGTTTACGAAAGCACTGGTTGTGGTTCCTTAGACTCAGCTTTCTGCTTGAAGACAGTTGGTACTTCTGCGTTGAACACCTCACCTTGAACCACTTGGGAGCGGAAACCATCAACTCCAACTGGAACATCACCAGTAATAGTGGTGCGATATAACAGACGCTCCACATCCAAATGATCTAAATCTTGAGGAGCTAAATGCACGGTGGCGCGGTTATCCCAGAACGCGATATCACCATTGTTCCAACGGAAACGGGTGGTGTAGGCAGGTTTGGTGATTTGGTTGAAGAACAACTCAAGTAACAGTTTGCTCTCTTGTGGTGACACATCAATAATGTGCGAGGTAAAGCCAGGGTTAACGAACAACGCACGTTCACCAGTCTCAGGATGAACCCTGACTACTGGGTGGATTGAGACTAGTGGATTAACAGCAATGCGCTCGTCGAATTTGCCATTGCGGGGCTGATACCCGCCCCCATTAAAGCGATGTTCAGCTTTCAATGTGTCTGCTAGCGCCCGTAGGGGTGCTGACAGTCCCTCATAAGCCGCAACTAGATTGCTCCACTGAGTGTCACCCCCAAAGCTGGGGACATTAACCGCGCGTAAAATTGACCCTGCTGGTGGGTTAATAGCTGCCGTTACGTCTGTGTGCCAAGGGCCACCAGTGCGAAAACCGTACTGCTTCTCATAGAGCTTACGATCTACGGGTTTGATCTGTGGGAATCCCGGTACTGGTTCAGGCTCTCCGAGTGGATGCGCGAAAGTTACTTCACCGAAACGAGATGTGAACTCAACCTGAGCAGCGTGATCGATGTTCTGGCCACGAAAGAATACAACTTTCCATTTCAATAACGCTTTACGGATTTCTTGAACTTGCTCGTCAGAAAGAGGACGGGAAAGGTCTACATTCCCGATTTCAGCACCGATGAAACCAGCAACTTGTTTAACTTCTATATGTTTGTAGCCCATGTAGATTCTCCAAGGTTTGGATCTGTAGGGTGGTGTTCACACTCGCCTGTTTCCTTTGGAATTTTGCCAATACCTGGTCGCAACATTCCTGTGCTGGGAGTAGAACTGAGAATATTATGCATTATTCCGATAGATTTACCGTAGTATGCAATGCTATTTAACAATTTCCTGTGTTTTTGCAGCTAGGATCTTCGGAATTGAAACACTGATACCCTTCTTTACGAGAGGCTGCGCCCGAAGCGTAGCTATGCCGCAGGCTTTACGACTTGGTGCAGTTGCTACCCTACGGGAACGCTATGTTGCCCGTTAAGAGTTCCCTTTTAAGATTTGATTTAGTTTGACAAAGTGCTACTTTGAGTTTGCAGCCAACCTGAATCAGGATTACCCCATTGGCTCAACTCGATTAAGAGTTCGTTTCGTCGCTTTGGTGATGTAAATGCTACTTTGATGGCATTACGAGTTATGGCAAGCAATTCAGCTGCTGAAAAACCGAGGGTATGGGCTACTGTATACTCTCGCCCAATGGTAGTACAGATTTGGACAGGATCATCTGTACAAAGGGCGATCGCAATACCAGACTCCACAAGCTGCCGAACCGGATGCTCTGTATAAGAAGCGACGGCTCCCAGGACAACGTTACAACTAAGGGAACACTCAACGGTAACGCCGCTCGTTGCCAACAGTTCTAACAACTGCGGGTCACGAACAGCCTGTGTTGCGTGACCGATCCGGGTCAGTCCAAGAACGCGCAGAGCAGCAGCAATATTGGCGGTGGAGAATTCGCCCGCGTGCGCGGTAATACCTAGCCCCACCGCAGCAGCCCGCTCCGCGATATGATAGGCAGTTGTCCAATCCGCCTCGGTGTCATACGGTTCGTACAGGAAATCTATACCGCCTAATCCCTCATCTGCTGCCTGAATACAAGCTTGTAAAAGTAGCTCAAACAGCATTATACTCAATTATCCTCTTGATATTGCCTCGGATTTACAAATTTCAGAAACGGGGCTTTATGGATAAAAAATACAGTAGAACAGATATACATAGCTATAGACCAACTGAAGCCTATAGATATGAAAAAATCCAACTACTATGACTATACTGCACAAAGATATGACCAAATACGCTGGCTAACAGAATCAGTTGCAGAGGAAGTTGCCGATTTTATTCTTAAGCTTAGTGCTACTCCTGAAACCTGTTTTTTAGAGCCAGGTGTTGGCACAGGGTTAAATATTATTCCTCGTTTAAGAAGGTTATCAAAACTGGTTTTGTGGCTACACCAATATCTAAGTGAGGCGGTCTTAAGCTTTTTCACAGCTAAATATATATAGTGCTTGACTTATGTTTGCACAAGATGTAATTTATCAATATTAGACAAACATCGGTAAATCAATCGGTTTTTAGTATTCTAACAAAAATGTTTATTTTTGTTGTAAATTATCATAAATTTAGATTTAAGAGTTTCTGCATAGGATCAAACATGAAAAGCTTTTTAAGATTTTTTATTAATATTGATTGATATGAAATAGGGATTTGTACACAATAAATAATGTAATGCGTAAAATAGATTACCGAAAACTACGAAAAAAATAGAGATTTTTTATCTCAAATCCAAAATAATATAAAGTTTGAATCTTATTGATGAACTACAGGCATTCAATTAGAAGTAGCAAAAATGAGAATATTAGAGATGGAAAAAAACTTTACTTTCTCACACTAATATTCATTCAGGGAATAGCGATCGCACTCTTATTCATCAATACAACCGCATTGGCAGTCACAGCCAATCCCTGTCCCCAAGGTATGGCGATGATTTCAGGAGGAACGTTCAAAATGGGGTCTGATAATTCCAGTTTTGTGGAAGAGCGATCGCCTGGAGATGTAACAGTGACTAACTTCTGTATTGATAAATATGAAGTAACAAATGCACAATTTGGTGAATTTGTCAAATCTACAGGATATGTAACAGTTGCAGAGCGTCCCTTATCTCAAGAACAGTTTCCCGATTTACCCGATGAGCAGCGATTACCGGGTTCGTTAGTGTTTGAGATGGCAAAACCAGGTATCAAGCAAGTTTCCTTTCTGAGTTGGTGGCATTGGACTACTGGCGCGAATTGGCAACATCCCTTTGGCCCAGACAGTGCAATCGCTAGCAAATCCAACTATCCAGTTGTTCACATAGCTTACGAAGATGCTCTAGCCTACGCCAAATGGTCAGGAAAATCCCTACCCACCGAAGCTCAATGGGAATATGCCGCCCGTGGTGGCTTGGATGGTGCAACATACACTTGGGGCAATGAATATTCTGAACATAGAGCCAACACCTGGCAAGGAATTTTCCCCTTTTTCAACACCAAAGCCGATGGTCACTTGGGCATGGCTCCCGTCGGTTCTTTTGCATCTAATGGTTATGGACTCTATGACATGACCGGCAATGTTTGGGAATGGACTAGTGATTTCTTTCAAGTTGGACGCGATCGCAAATCCCATCAAATTAATCCTATTGTCTTAAATCAAAGCTTTGATCCCAAAAAGCCCGATGAACCAAAGTTACATGTAATCAAGGGGGGATCGTATCTCTGCGCTCCTAATTACTGTAGTCGCTTCCGTCCGGCGGCGCGGGAGTCAGAATCACCCGATACGGGAACTACTCATATCGGGTTTCGGCTAGTTAAAAATTTGCTTGACAGCACACTACCTATAAATCCAAAATTGTATGACTGATCCTCACAAGAGAGATTCTTTGTATGCATCTCTCAAGCTAACTTCTGGTGCGATCGCGCAGCGTCTCCGTTCGCGCAGCGTCCCGAAGGGAAGGAGAATCGCATTTTTGACAGCCCTGACGCTGATATTTTCTAGTCTCTTACCTCTACCTGCTTGGGCGGACTATGGCGACAAATTGCCATTACCCCAACCATCTTTTCAAGGCAAAATTGGTATTACTTACAAAGAATCCGAACCAGACTTTCCCAAACCAATTAAGGCTCCGGAAAATGCACCAAACGTTTTGCTGGTGTTGCTTGATGATGTCGGTTTTGGACAAACCAGCACCTTTGGCGGTCTGATCGATACGCCTAATTTAGACCGTCTAGCAGCAAGGGGATTGCGTTATAACCAATTCCACACTACAGCACTCTGCTCTCCTACCAGAGCCGCATTGCTCACGGGACGCAATCACCATTCTGTGAATACAGGTGTGGTTGAGGAGTTAGCCACAGGCTATCCAGGTTATACTGCGATTTTACCTAGAAGTGCGGCAACGATCGCTGAAGTATTGCGAGACTATGGATATAACACGGCGGCCTTTGGCAAATGGCACAATACCCCAGACTATGAAACCAGTGCAGCCGGCCCATTCGATCGCTGGCCGACAGGTTTAGGTTTTGAGTACTTCTATGGATTTCTGGGCGGTGATACCAATCAATGGAGTCCAGCCTTGGTGGAAAATACCCAACATATTCAGAAACCAAGCGATCGCCCTGATTATCACCTCACCCCCGATCTAGCAGATCATGCAATTAAGTGGATTCGTACCCAGCACGCGATCGCTCCAGATAAACCCTTCTTTACCTACTTTGCCACTGGCGCTACCCATGCCCCACACCATGCGCCCAAGGAATGGATTGACAAGTATAAGGGTAAATTTGATCGAGGTTGGGATAAATTACGCGAAGACATCTTTGCTCGTCAGTTAGCCTTGGGTGTAATTCCCGCCGATACTAAGCTGACTCCTCGCCCGGCGGAACTCCCAGCTTGGGATTCCCTCACTCCCACCGAGCAGAAAGTTTATGCGCGTCAGGCGGAAGTATTTGCAGGTTTCCTCAGCCATACCGATGCACAAATTGGTAGAGTTATTAACGCCATAGACCAACTGGGTGAATTGGATAACACCTTAGTCTTTTTCATCGCCGGCGATAATGGTGCGAGTGCTGAAGGCGGCTTAACAGGTAGTGTTAATGAATTAAAAGTCTTTAATGGCGTAGCAGAAAGTCCTCAAGAAGTTCTCGCGGCTTTTGATGATTTAGGTGGGCCAAAAACCTTCAATCATTTTCATGCAGCTTGGGCTTGGGCAGTGGATAGCCCCTTCCAATGGACAAAACAAATTGCTTCTCATTTCGGCGGAACCCGCAATGGTTTAGTTGTCGCTTGGGGCGAACGCATCAAAAATCGTGGTGAACTGCGAAGCCAATTCCATCATGTAATTGATATTGCGCCTACAATTCTGGAAGCTGTGGGGATTGAAGAACCAGAGGTAGTCAACGGTGTAAAACAACAACCCATCGAAGGTACTAGCCTTGTCTATAGCTTTGATGATCCTGCTGTACCATCCCATCACAAAACCCAGTATTTTGAAATGTTGGGCAATCGTGGCATTTACGATCAAGGTTGGGTAGCAGCCGCCCGTCATGGACGCTTACCTTGGGAGCGTGTCTCCAAAACCACCTTCGATGAAGATAATTGGGAACTATACGATATTACCAAAGACTTCAGTGAAGCCAACGATTTAGCCAAGCAGAACCCTGACAAGTTAGCGCAACTACAAAATCTATTTCTGAAGGAAGCAAAGAAATACAAAGTTCTGCCCTTGGACGATCGCTTACTTCAACGGTTTGATGTCAAAATCCGTTCCAACCTAATCACAGGACGCAATAGCTTTACTTATTACACATCTGTTGCAGGGATTCCCGAAGGCAGCGCTCCCAATATTAAGAATCGCTCCTTTAGCATCACTGCCGATGTGGATGCTGCCAAAGATGTTACTGAAGGCGTTTTAGTTACCCAAGGCGGACGCTTTGCGGGTTGGAGTTTCTTCTTGCAAGAAGGTAAACCCACCTTTGCTTACAACTTATTAAATAGCGATCGCACAATCATTCAATCTTCCCAACCAATTGCGATCGGTAAATCCCAAATTAAATTTGACTTTACTTATGACGGTGGCGCTCCGGGAGCAGGCGGTACTGGTAAGCTTTCGATCAACGATCAACAGGTTGCCGAAGGCCGCATTGATAAAACCGTAGGCTACCGATTTGGTTTAGATGAAACCTTTGATGTTGGTCAAGATACTGGCACACCTGCGGTAGATACTTACCAAACACCCTTTGCATTCACCGGTAACTTACAGCAAGTCACCCTGGAATTGAAGTAATAGGGACTGAGGATTGGGGAAAGGGGAAGGGTTAAAGGGTAATTTATTCGTCATTCCCCTCTGCCCCCCTGCCCCCCTGCTCCTTGGTCACTGAGCGTAGCCGAAGTGCTGCCCCTCCGCTCCTTTGCATGAGATAAAAAATCATGAACGAAATCTTGTCACTAATCGATAAACTCGCACTTTTCACATTTATCGTGTTCACCATGCTGGGTGCAGGGTTAAGTCTCACTGTACAACAGATTTGGGAACCACTTCGCAACCTTCGCTTAGTTATCTCATCGCTGCTGACAAATTTTGTACTAGTGCCGCTTTTTGTATATTTGTTACTACAAGTAGTACATTTAAGTGAACCACTAAGAGATGGTTTACTGATTATGGCAGTAGCATCAGGGCCTCCAGCACTACCGAAACTTGCCCACATAGTCAAAGGCAATATAGCTTTCTCGGTGGGATTAATGATGTTACTAATGCTGGGCACAATTTTTTATATGCCGATTGTACTGCCCTTAGTGGTGGAAGGTGTGCAAATTAACTCTTGGGACATTGCCAAACCCTTATTGTTAATGATGGTTAGCCCATTGATCGTTGGATTATTCATCAAAGCAAAATTCAGTGCGATCGCCCCTATTATCCAGCCGATTTTGTTCAAATTATCTAATGCTGGATTGCTTTTAGGTCTGGTTGTCAGGCTGATAGTTCATACTAACGATATCATTGGCTTATTACAAACAGGTGCAATTTTAGTTTGTGCTGTTTTCATAGTCTTCTCCTTTAGCGTGGGTTATCTTTTGGGCGGCCCTGGTATCGATACCCAACGAGTGCTAGGAGTAGGAACAGCTCAACGTAATTTTGCCGCAGCATTATTAGTAGCTACAAGTAATTTTGAAGATCCCAGCGTCGTGAGCATCATCATGGTGACGAGTATTTTAATGATGATCGTAGTTTTGATCGCCGGGCCAAAATTCATAGAATTAGACCAAGGAACGGGTGTAGAGATAGAGCAGGTAGAGGGTTGAAATTCTCCTAACTGACTTGACCTCTAATAATCTGCGTGTTACTGTATACTACACAAGATTGAAATTCTTTAGGAGGCGCAAAGATGACAGCTTTCATCTACAAAATGTATGAGCTGACCAATGCTGCTCCATGTAGTGTGGCCTGCTCGCTTGTGGAGTGAGCCTTTTAACCAAAAGAGTGCCTTCAGGTCGTGTGAACGGTCGCTGAACTATTTGAGGTATCTGTGAGCATCCGGTAATTGTATCGGTTTTGTAGCTCTCTAGTTGTCTTACCGTCGCTGTGTATATCGCAGTGGCTAGTGGTTAGACCCTTGCTACATATCGATGTATGGGTGTATTGCCTCCAATAGTGATTATGGAATAGGTGTGTAGCATTACGCTGTCGCAGAGTGCAATATAAATGCGTCAGTGCGTTTGTTCTACCACTATTTGTTCATGCACTAAGAAAGAACATTTTCGGTCATGGGTGTACGCCACACTCGTGGCCGTTTAATTCATAAGAAATTATGCGGCTACAGGGATCTTTCGTCTGTGGTCGTTTTGTTTTGAGCGGCTAAGGAAGGGATACCCTACGCCGCTATTGTTTTGGGGTCGTGAGTATCACATAGTCACTTTTTGATTTTTGATGACCTTAGCGAAAAAACTAACAAATAATTATATCAGCCTGATTTCGTTCTTTGTCCACCATTACAATGCAGCCTTAGCTGTTTGAGGAAATTTATGGGTTCTCGAAGCAAGAAATTCTTGTCGTATTACAAGCCATATCTAGGATTGCTTTTTGCAGATATCGTATGTGCATTTATTGTTTCAGTAATTACGTTGTTACTTCCCTTGTGTGCAAGATACATTACTCAAAATGTCTTGGAAGAAAATGTACCCAACGCACTAAGCCAAATATATATAGTCGGCGCGGTCATGGTTACTTTGGTTGTGGTTCATGCTTTGTGTAACACATTTGTTGACTATCGGGGACACATGATGGGAACCATGATGGAAAGTGATATGCGCCGTGACTTATTTGACCATTATCTAAAGCTATCATTTCGTTTTTATGATCAAGAAAAAACAGGTCAGTTGATGACCCGCATCACCAATGATTTGGAATCAATTAGTGAACTGTATCATCATGGGCCTGAAGATATTGCGATCAGTTTAGTGAAGTTTGTCGGTGCTTTTATTATTTTGATTACTGTCAACGTTAAGCTGACTTTAATCATCTTTCTCTTCTTTCCCCTCATGACCGTTTATGCTACGTATTTCAATCAGAAAATGAATGCTGCGCTTAGAACAAGCAAGGAGAGAATCGGCGATATTAACGCACAAGTTGAAGATACCCTGGCAGGTATTAGGGTAGTACAATCGTTTACCAACGAGACAAGGGAAAAAAATAAGTTTGCATACACAAATACCCGTTTTGTTGAGAGCAGACGAGACGGTTATAAGAGCGAAGCCTACTTTCATGAGGGGATGAATGTCTTTACGCAACTGATGACTATTGTAGTGATTGTCTTTGGCGGTGTTGCTATTGTAAATACTTCTTTGGAGTTAGCCGATTTGGTGACTTATTTGTTATATATTGGCATCCTCATTGATCCAATTCGGAGATTTGTTAACTTTGCTAGACTGTATCAAGAAGGTATCACTGGCTTTGACCGATTTATGCACATTATGCAGGTGGAGCCGGATATACAAGACTCAGCAGATGCGATCGAACTTAATCATGTTCAAGGAAATGTAGAATTCAAAGATGTAAGCTTCAAGTATAAAGAAGACTATGACCATGTATTAAAGAACATCTATTTGAGTATAAAAGCTGGCGAATATATTGCCTTAGTGGGGGCTTCAGGTGTTGGTAAAACAACCCTATGTTCCTTAATTCCCCGCTTTTATGAAGTAAGCAATGGAGAAATACTACTCGATGGTGAAAATATTAAAGATATCAGCTTACGCTCATTACGAAAGAACATAGGTATTGTTCAACAAGATGTGTACTTGTTTGCTGGGACAGTTTTAGAAAATATTCGCTACGGTAAGCTTGAGGCAAGCCAGGAAGAAATCATTGAAGCAGCCAAAAAAGCGAATGCCCATGATTTTATTATGACATTACCGGATGGTTACAATACGGATATTGGTCAGCGTGGCGTAAAATTATCAGGAGGCCAAAAGCAAAGGTTGAGTATTGCACGCGCTTTCTTAAAAAATCCACCCATTATCATTTTTGATGAAGCAACAAGCAATCTGGATAATGAAAGTGAAAAGGCCATTCAAGATTCATTGGAGAAGTTAACCGATAACCGGACAACACTAGTTATAGCCCATCGTCTGTCAACAGTCAGAAACGCACAAAGAATTGTAGTGTTAACGGATAATGGAATTGATGAACAAGGAACGCATGAAGAGTTAATCGAGGTGAATGGTACTTACTCGAATCTGTACAATATGCAACTAAAAATATAAGATATCGTTTAAGGTACAGGCCCTAGCTGTCTAATCTAATTGGTACGAAAGAGCCTGAGACTCAAGCACATAGAGAAGTTCTTGATATTGATGGACTAAAGCTTGTATTGCGCTAACTGTTATAGCCAAAACGTGCTTGGCAAATACGCTAAATCAATAGTTTTACCGTATTATGTATTAGATACACAAATATTAGATCGGATAAAAAACTATATGTGAGGTAGCAGATGGTTCAATCACAAGTAAGCTCTTTTGATGCAATTAGTCCAACAGCTTTGATGGTAGCTTATACTAGGCAGTTTACTGATATCCCTTATGGCAAGGAATTAGCTCAATTAGTTAATGCCGAAAGCTTCATAGAACAACTGCAACAAAAAAAATTAAGTCAGCCGAGTGAAGTATCTGTTCTTGTTGAGGCTCGTTACAAAGCTGTTAATCAAGTAATATCTCAACACTTGCAATTTGAGACTACCCAAATTATCGAGTTAGCATCTGGATTATTGCCTCGTGGTATGGCAATGTCTCAAAATCAAAATATCACTTTTGTTGAAAGTGATTTACCTGCAATGATTAGTCAGAAGCAGCAACTCGTAAAACGATTGATTGGAGAACGGCAGAATTTATATTTTGACGCAATTGATGCTACTAATCAACCTAGTCAGTTTCCTTTGAACGTAAATTATTTACATCAAAACCAACCTGTAGTTGTTTTATGCGAAGGATTGTTAACATACCTAACCTTAGCAGAAAAGCAAAAAGTGTTTGCTAATGTTCGTGAGATACTGCGAGTTTACGGCGGTGTATGGATTACACCTGACCTAACCACTTTTGATGGCTTGAATCAACTACGGCAAATTAGTCCTGGGTTGCAAAGACTCAATCAAACTGCAAGTAATGTCTCAGGTCGAGCTATTAACAATTATCACTTTGAAAACATCGACCATGTGAAACAGTTCGCTTATGAACAAGGGTTTGATATTAAAGAATATAGTATGCTCGAAGTGATGAATCAAATTACTTGTTTAAAGCCTTTAGGGATTGAGCCAGAGGTTGTTAAATCAATGTTGGCTATTGGCTCTACTTTTGTTTTAACCCTTTGCAATTCTTGATGTCTTTACTGGTTTTTTTGTATGTACCCTCAAAAAGGGGGAATGTCCTAACTGCTTTTGAAGTATTTCGTGACCGTTTGGTCAAATTATGGTTCAAATCACAAGGGAGAAATTGAGGATATGACAAATATTGCATTGATTGTTGGGGCTGGTAGTGGACTCAGTGCCTCACTAGCCCGTTTATTGGCAAAAGAAGGCTTTACTATTGCTTTAGCAGCGCGACAAATTGATAAGCTCAAAGCATTGTCTGATGAAATTGGAGCCGTCAGTTTTACTGTTGATGCTTCTCAACTAGATGAAGTTGAACAACTATTTACAGATGTCGAACAAAAACTAGGAATACCAACATTAGTTGTGTATAATCCTAGCTGGCGGGTTCGTGGTTCATTTGTGGAACTTGACCCAGCCGATGTTGCCAAAACACTAGAAATTACTGCGTATGGTGGCTTTTTAGTAGCACAAGCGGCGGCAAAACGTCAGTTAGCTGCGGGTGGGGGAGCAATATTTTTTACAGGTGCTTCCGCCAGTGTTAAGGGTTATCCTCAGTCTGCACCGTTTGCAATGGGTAAATTTGCTTTACGGGGTTTGGCTCAAAGCATTGCCCGTGAATTGGCTCCTCAGAATATCCATGTGGCGCATTTTGTGATTGATGGAGGAATTCGTTCTGCTACCCGGATAGTACCAGATGATCGGCCAGATAGTTTACTCGATCCAGATGCGATCGCTCAAACTTACCTGAGCATTCTCCGCCAACCTCGTAATGCTTGGACTTGGGAAGTGGAATTGCGTCCCTGGGTGGAAAAATTTTGATTTTCACTCTGCTCTAGATATACATAGCAAAGTAATCATTGTAAATTTCTGTATTAGTCATAACTGTGAGTTCTATTTGTTTTTGTTCTTCATCTGTTGCCGAACTTGTAGCTTGGTCTAAGCTTTCTTGAGGAATAAAATCACCACAGTATTCATTCGCAGGTACAGCTGCATTCATCTTCTGGGGATAACTCAATTTGAGATTATTCATGATGGTAATGAATTGACTACGACTGCGATCGCTAAATCTAGGATTAAGCCGCTTTTCTTCGCCAATGGTGGAAACTGTGCGTCCTTTATAGTCATGGGCAGGATATACCAAAGTATCATCTGGCAAGGTAAATAAGCGTTGTGTCACCACATCGTACAAAGTTCCAGGATCGCCTCCCTGAAAATCTGTGCGTCCACAACCACGAATAAATAAGGCATCACCAGTTAACAGATGGGTTTTGTTCACCAAATATGCTATGTGACTGGCGGTGTGACCTGGTGTGAAAATTGTTTCGATGATTACCGATCCCACCTCTAGGATTTCGCCACCGACAAGGGAGCGATCGGCTTTTGTCACAGCAGTATTCTGGGGAACGATCACCTCACAGCCTGTTTTTTGCCTGAGTTTGCCTGCCCCTGTAATATGATCGGCATGGAGGTGAGTTTCTAGACAGTAGCGTAGCTTTAATCCCAATTCATCCAATGATTCCAAATCGCGGTCAACTTGCTCTAATACAGGATCGACTAGAACAGCATCTCCTGTCTGGCGATCGCCAATTAAATAAGTATAACTACTAGTTGCAGGGTCAAAAAATTGCCGAAATAGGAAAGTGGACTGCGGTATCTCTGCACTGCCATCACTTAACAAAGGCATCGTTGGAATACTCCGCATACGCACTGGTAGCGACTGCAACAACGCCTTAGATAATTCTTGCGCCTGTCCCCGTAATTCTGGAACGGCAATACTTTCCCACAAGTCACCCTTGCGGGGAGTTCCCAAAGTATAAAACAGCGTCGAAACATTACTGTCTGCTGCATATAAAGCACCGTGGGTATCTGTATCTAATCCTAAACCGATGGCATTGGGGCGAATTAATTTCTGCGATCGCAAATCAGTAATCAAAGGATGAGGCGATCGGCGATAATCTGCTGCTACCCCTGTACAATTCACCACCCGCCGAACTTGCAAGATATGATTAGTTTGGGTTTTGCGCTGGCAGACGGTAACAGCTACACCGTCCGGCAAAGCTTGATATTCCCGAATCCGCCCGGCGGAAATGGTGAGTTGACCAGAATCCAGCATTTCAGTGACAACATCCGCCACCCTTGGGGCAATGCGGTGACGATGCACATCCCAATAAGGTGTCAGATGACGCAAAAAACGCTGCTGTTCCTCCATTGGGAGTTTTTGCCAGATTTTCTGATTCAGTGGACGCAGAGAATCAATTACTGCTCGCCAGTCGTAGCCTTGGGTAGCAGCAATTTCCACTTCGGCACGTAGCCGACGTAACCAGCCACGTACACTTTTTGGTGAATTTTCTAGCGTCAAGAAGCAGGGATAAGGTTGAGCCGCTTGATGTTTTAGGGGAAATAAGCCTCGTCGGGACACAGCATAAATTTTACCCCGATGTTGGCGATCGCTCAGAGATAAAACCATATCCACCATCGTCAGTCCCGTACCAATTAGCAACACAGGCGCATCAGCATCAAGGTCTGCTAGGGCATCGGCTGACCAAGCATTCCGCAGATAATCATCATTACTGTTTGGGTTTTGAATGGCGGGGGGTGCAGAAGGTGAGTTCCCCAATGCCAACACAACTCTGTCTGCGGCAAAACAGCGACCACTACGTAGAGAAATCATTGTGCCTTTTTCTTCAGGCTGTACCCCTACCACTTCATCGGTGAAGCGTTCTAGTCGCACATCACTAGGCGCTGTGGCTTCTGCTTCTGCTAAAACCGATTGAATGTATAAACCATAGACCTTACGAGGTATGAAGGTACTGGCATTTACTTCTTCTGAAAAAAATATTGTTAACTCATTTCGGTTGTGCTGAAGCCAACGTAACAAATGCCCTGGATCGTGAGCAAATGCACTCATGTTACCTGCCGATACATTCAGCAAATGACAGTTGGTATCGGTGCTGTAGGCGATTCCCTTGCCAATTTGATCGCTACGCTCAATCAGCTTAATGGTGAGGGGTTGGCTGGCAGTTTTTAATAAGTGGGTAGCGACTAGAGAACCACTAAAACCTCCGCCAACAATAGCGATCGTGGTTGGAGTATGGGCAGTTAAAAA